>CALFUG010000251.1 GCA_937928455.1 uncultured Clostridia bacterium | reverse complement strand
CCCCTCAACCCATGATTCTTATGGAGGAAACCTTTCTCCGGGAGAAGCATTCCAACCAGGCCTTCATTATCCTAGAGGATGGCACCATGACCATGGACGGGGATGAAATAACCCGCAGCTGGGGAACCCAAGGTCGGCCCCTGGAGGAAGAACCGGGGTACACTTCCCTGGCTTTTGGCGGCACCGGAAAGGTGGGGTTTTACCGCCAGGGCGTAGGACTTTTTGATGTGGAATTGGAGGTGCAAGAAGTCTGGCCCGAGGGAACCGTTTTACCGGAATTTCTGGAAGGAAGGGAACCCCTTTATGCCACTACCTCGGCATTGGGAGAGGTGGATAATATTCCGCCCCAAGTGGCCTTGGCACTCCGGGAATTAAAGAAAGTATCTGTCTTTCTCCTGGCGGAAACTTCGGAGGAAGAGACATGGATTCGAAACCAATATACCCGGTGGATGGCGGAGTTTCTGGAGCAGGATTTGGAACTTCGAATCCGATGGCACCGATTGTTGGGAGGCACGCCCGCCTCGTTAACGGAATTCTCCACTCTATTTCAAACCATGCTGCCATATGGCATGGAAGCCAATGGCCATATCGATGAAAGTCGTTTGGTGTTTTGCGATGAACAACGAATCTATATCAAATCCTTTACTTGGCCCGGGTCCCAGGAAGGCCAGCTTCCCACAGAGCCGGTGCTACTTCTTTGTTATGATCCCTATAGCGGTGAAATTCTATGGCAGGCGCCCATCGACGATTTCAAAAGCGGCTATATGACGGGGGAAGACCAAGGGAAATATCTGTTCCTGGTACAAGGAGAAGAAACCTTGATTCTCCACAAAGAGACGGGAGCCCGCCAGGGAATTCTTCCCTTGTCATTGGGGTCGAATCCCACCCAAAATTATTTGACGGAAGAGGGACTGTTTACTCTACAGGGCGAAACTCTTTCCTATCTGTCCCTGGCCACCGGCCAGGTGATATGGCAGCAAGACGAAATTCAAGGATTGGCAAAAGTGGGAGGAAAGCTGCACTACCTGGTGAGAGGGCATCATGCTTTGGCCCGAGGCATTTTGGACATGGATTCCTTCCAGGTGACCCAACATCATATTTTAGGCGGGGAAGAAACCCCGGGATTTAGTGCCATGGATTACCGATGTCTGGGCATCGATTCAGAGGGCACCATGATTTTATGGAAAAGTGCCGGTACCGGAGAAGATGGGTTTGTGGGACTGCGAATCATCTCCGTAGACAATAGATTGGAACGGGAAATCCCCTTGGCCCCTTCTCATTATCGGGCCGGTTATCGCCATCAAACCCTGGCTCTAGATGAAGAGGGAAAGTGTAATGTGGTGTTCACGGCGGAAAACTATCAAAACGGTGGCACGGTATATTACTTCTTTCGCGGCATCAACATCCACACCGGACAGGTGGGGGCCTGCCAACTTTCGTCCTATGGACAATCCCCGGTAAATGCACTGAACGGTGTGATGGAGTCTCAGGGCAAAGCCTATATGATCTATACTGGGGTGGATAATTGGATTAAAAACTACGGTAATTTCTTCCTGCCCACTTATGTGTTTACCTATAACATGGCAACGGGACTTCATGCCTCTGCAGGGGGACCTGGGGGTTTGGATGCGGGAGAAGAAGCGGGCCGACTAAGCCAGCGCCTGGCGGTCTATCTAAACGGGGACAATACACCGGACCATGCCTATTTGCGGGTGAAAGGATTTGGCATTCCAAAGACCCGGGACCAAGAATATATCCAGGCAATGAATGGGGAAACGGGGGAGGAAGATTTGGTTCTCTCCCCGGAAGAAGTAACGCCGGGACGGGCCAAGGCGTGGATGAACCGACAACAGCCGGCATTAAAAGTAGCCTCTCCCCATGGCGGCTATCTTTCCTTTGAAACCCAGCTTTTGCCTCATACCACCTACTATTATGAGTATCGAGGGGCTACATTAACAGGGTCCTCCATTACCCGGGAAGAAGATTCCTCGTTGAAGGCTTGTCATGACATACAGAGTTCGGGGGAAAACTTTCTGGAAAACCCCTGGAATGTAGTGGCCACCTATGAGGAAGATTTCAATGATGGAGACATTCATGAATTTTTCCAAAACCAACTCTCCCTGTCAGGGGGAATGGGAGGTGTGTTTTCCGGAAGCGGCGGCAGTCGAAATGCCTGGAGATCCTATGCGGGGCAAATCGCTTTTCAAGTACCGGAAGGCATGAAAGCCAAGGTGTCCTTTGACTATCGAATCTATAACGATGCCCAAGGATGGAAGACCGGTGTTCTCATCAACAACCAACGGTTTTGGGATGACAATTGGCAGCCCTATAACAGTGTGCAATATAGCGGGCACTATACCCATACGGAACTATTGGAGCCGGGAGAAAACAGCCTGACCTGCCATGTGTTGTACTACGGTTGTGGTGCTGTCAGCTATGTATCGGCCATAGATAATCTTAAGGTGGAACTACTATCTCGAGAAACTTCGCCTACAGTGAATGCCTGGAGACAGGCTCCTTTGGAAGAAGGAGAAAATCTCACATGGCAGAAGGTGGAGGGAAGTTTTTCCACCCCTTGTCCCACGCTGGATTACGGATCCCGGGAAATGATTCACGAAACCCTTTCTTTGACACCCCAATCCACCAGCAACCAATCCAACTACACCCTCACCATTCCAGAGGGAAAGCGAGCCTACGCTTTCTGTTACCCAGTAGGTGGGGTGGCATATGGCAGCTCTTACGATGGGCCTTCCTTTACCTTATCCGGCAAGATGTACCGCATGCTGCCCCATAAAAACTACGGAGGGAATTTCACCATCTATAGCGGACAGAAAATGTTCTTGGGGCTTCTTGCCGGTACCACCCAGCACACCGCCCACATTGGCTATCGACGGTACGCGTCCATTCCTACTTTTGAAACCTATACCATGGAGGACACACCCCTGTTAGACCCAGGAGATTATTTTTTCAATCCCGAAGAGAGCCGGGTCTACTATCCCGGCAGAACGTATGAAGGCAACACCCAGTTGCAGCTATTCCTGCCGGAAGGAGAGCATCTGATTCAAGACTTGAGAATCTATTACATGGAGAAGGGAAGGAAAATCTATGTGAAGGACTGGTTTTTTCAAGAGGAAGAAGATCTTGCCGGCTGGCAGTGGCCGGAAGAATTGTCGGTTCAAGTGACCCAGATGCAGGGAGAAGAGACCGTCTCCTTGCCGGATCCGGTGCCGGTGTACCAAAAGGGAGAGTATGTACCTTACCAAATCTACTATTCCGACTATGAGGGAGATCCCGGCAAAGAATCCTATTGGGTGTACCATCACACCCCCATGAACGACGGATTTCATACGGAACACCAGAAAGTGTTGCATCAACCCATTCATCGGTTCTATGTGGATGGGAAGTATGTGGTAACCCACTGGCAGGAGGACGATACGGGAAACACGGCCTACGATAAGAGTAGCCAACCGGTGACCCTCACCTTTTATGTGGAAGGAACGGGAGAAGCCCCTTGGATTACCCATATTCGTACCATTCCCTCTTCCGTAGAATACAACCTTCCTTATAAAATAGAGATTGGCGTGGATGACACCGAAAAAGATCCCCTGACTTTAACCATGGAAGCGTACCGGGAAGGGTCCCTCATCTACGAGGAAACCCGAGGACCTATATTGGAAGATGGCGGGGGCCACTATCCCTTACAAACCTACGGGAATCTTCCCATTGCCAGGGATGGCCACTATCAAGTTTTCGCCATTGTCCGGGATGAAACCGGTGTAGGGATGAAACAATATGGCTTTCAAGTGGACAAAATCCTCCCAAGAATCCGCATTCGGAGGCTATTTTAGGAGAAATGGACATGTGACAAATGTCATGTTTTGCGCCTGAGATGTAAAAATTCTGAAAATTTATGGACGGAAAGGAGACGTACATTGTTAATGTAACAAAATTAAAGCCCTTTCCGTTTCGGGAAAGGGCTTTAACATTCATTGTAGTGATTATCCCACCATCACCCGGTTTCTTCCTTGCTCCTTGGCTTGATAGAGGAGCTGG
>CALFUG010000250.1 GCA_937928455.1 uncultured Clostridia bacterium | reverse complement strand
TCAAAATGGTCACCGGACCATCGTTACTGATTTCCACCATCATCTCTGCTTGAAAAATTCCTTCTTCTACAGCGATTCCTTCTTCCGCCAAGTATGATGTAAAGGCATCATAAAGGGTTTTGGCTTTATCCGGATGGGCCGCCTCCACAAAACTGGGTCGATTTCCTTTCCGAGTATCTCCCAGCAAAGTGAACTGGGATACTGCCAACACCTTGCCTTCCACCTCTTTCAAGCTTACATTCATCTTTCCATCCAAGTCTTCAAACACTCGAAGATTGGCAATTTTCCGGGCCAGATACTGAGCATCCGGTATATCGTCCTCTTGACACACCCCTAATAGGACCGTGAAGCCCTGTTGAATGGCTCCCGTCACTTCCCCATTTACCAGTACTTTAGATTGTTTCACTCGCTGTATTACGGCTCGCATGGCAACTCCTTTATATTATCCGATGGCTCGATATACATCGGCTACCCCGGGGATCATTCGAAAACTCTTTAATAGCTTTTCCATTTCTGTGGTGCCAGAGATGGAAACCGTCAAAGTAATGTTGGTTACATCGTGGTCTCTCCCACTTTTCGCATTCACTCCCGTTATATGAACATCCATATTTTCACAAGCTTTGCTTAGGTCGCTAAACATACCCTTTCGGTCCTCAGCCAAAATGTGAATGTCCACATCGTAGCTCTTGTTAGCAAAACTGTCATCCCACTCTACATCAATCAGTCGATCTCTTTCCGACTCTTCCATGGAAAGCAAATTTACACAATCCTTTCGATGGACGGATATTCCCCTACCCTTGGTAATAAAGCCAACAATTTCATCCCCAGGAACCGGGCTGCAACACTTGCTGAATCGAATCAACAAATTGTCCGCCCCAACAACTCGCACTCCCGTGGCATCCTTTACGCCGGATTTCTTTTTCTCAACCGAGATGTTTTCTACCCGATTTTCACTCTTCTTTAATTCTTCTTGTTTTTCTTCGTGATAATATCCAATTAACGTAATGGCCACCTTGGAAAGAAAGGCGCCTCCGTGAGCTAGCTGAGTATACAACTCGTCCATTCCAGATAAGTGCAGATTCTTCACCAACCTCATCATTTTGGTATTGGTAAGAACAAATTGCGGGTCATACCCCTTTCGACGAACATATTTTTCGATGGCTTCTTTGCCTTTGTCAATGTTATCGGATTTATTTTCTTTTTTAAGATAGGCCCGTATTTTATTTCTGGCATTACTGCTCTTCACTATTTTCAGCCAGTCGATAGACGGTCCCTTGGAAGTGGAAGAAGTGATGATTTCCACGATGTTACCATTCTCCAACTTATAGTCGATGGGAACCATCTTCCCATTCACCTTCGCCCCAATACACTTATACCCTACAT
>CALFUG010000249.1 GCA_937928455.1 uncultured Clostridia bacterium | reverse complement strand
TCAAAATGGTCACCGGACCATCGTTACTGATTTCCACCATCATCTCTGCTTGAAATATTCCTTCTTCCACCGTGATTCCTTCTTCTACTAAGAATGATGTAAAGGCATCATAAAGGGTTTTGGCTTTTTCCGGAGGGGCCGCCTCCACAAAACTGGGGCGATTTCCTTTCCGTGTATCTCCCAACAAAGTAAACTGGGAGACTGCCAGCACCTTACCTTCCACCTCTTTCAAGCTTACATTCATCTTTCCATCCAAGTCTTCGAACACCCGAAGATTGGCAATTTTCCTAGCCAGATATTGGGCATCCTGTACATCATCCTCTTGACACACCCCTAATAGAACCGTAAATCCCTGTTGAATGGCTCCCGTCACTTCTCCATTCACCAGTACTCTAGATTGTTTGACTCGCTGTATTACGGCTCGCATAGTAGCTCCTTTATATTATCCTATCGCTCTATATACATCGGCTACCCCAGGAATCATCCGAAAACTCTTTAATAACTTTTCCATTTCTGTGGTGCCGGAGATGGAAACTGTTAAAGTAATGTTGGTTACATCGTGGTCTCTCCCACTTTTCGCATTCACTCCCGTTATGTGAACATCCATGTTTTCGCAAGCTTTGCTTAGATCGCTAAACATGCCCTTTCGGTCCTCGGCCAATATGTGAATGTCCACATCGTAACTCTTGTTGGCGAAACTATCATCCCACTCCACATCAATCAGTCGATCTCTTTCCGACTCTTCCATGGAAAGCAGATTCACACAATCCTTTCGATGGACGGATATGCCCCTGCCCTTGGTAATAAACCCTACAATTTCATCCCCCGGAACCGGGCTGCAGCACTTGCTGAATCGAATCAACAGATTGTCCGCCCCCACAACTCGAACTCCCGTGGCATCCTTTGCACCGGATTTCTTTTTCTCCACCGAGATGTTTTCAACCCGATTTTCACTTTTCTTTAATTCTTCTTGTTTTTCTTCGTGATAATACCCAATTAACGTAATGGCCACTTTGGAAAGAAAGGCGCCGCCGTGGGCTAATTGCGTATACAACTCATCCAGCCCAGACAAATGCAGATTCTTCACCAGCCTCATCATCTTGGTGTTGGTAAGAACAAATTGCGGATCGTATCCCTTTCGGCGAACGTATTTTTCAATGACTTCTTTGCCTTTGTCAATGTTGTCGGATTTGTTTTCTTTTTTGAGATAGGCTCGTATTTTATTTCTGGCATTACTGCTCTTCACTATTTTCAGCCAGTCGATGGAAGGCCCCTTGGACGTAGTTGAAGTGACGATTTCCACAATGTTGCCATTCTCCAGCTTATAATCGATGGGAACCATCTTCCCATTCACCTTCGCCCCAATACACTTATACCCTACAT
>CALFUG010000248.1 GCA_937928455.1 uncultured Clostridia bacterium | reverse complement strand
GCAGTACGATTTGGTGACCATGATCACCGTGGATTGCTTCCTGGAAGATTTGCATAAAACCTTGGGGGAGATTCATCGGGTGCTTACGCCCGGTGGGGTTTTCGTTATGGGATTCTTGGATGTTTCCACGCCCCTGGGCCGGATATACCAAGAAAAAAAGGAGGAGAACGAGTTTTATCGATGGGCCTCTTTCCATTCCGGAGAGGAAATCCAGGCAGCCATGGCAGATGCCGGATTTTATGTGGAGGAATCAGGCCAAACGGTGGATTCTTTTGAAAATGTATTGCAAGAATCCAAGGAAGGATTGGGACAAGGGGTTTTTGGAGTGATTCGGGCCAAGAAGGAGGGGTAATAAGTGACAGAGGGGATGAAAAAGGAAAGCAACATCATCTTAATCGGCATGCCGGGTTGCGGGAAGAGTACCGTAGGTGTGGTATTGGCGAAAGCCATGGGCTATGAATATATCGATTCGGATTTGCTCATCCAAAAGACACTGGGGCAGAAATTGTCGCAAATCATCGAAGAAAAAGGGGTGCCGGGTTTTCATGAGGTGGAAGACCAGGTGAACCAATCCATTGTGGCAGAAAAGACGGTGATTGCCACGGGAGGCAGCGCGGTTTATGGAGAAAAGGCCATGGATCATTTTCAAGAAATCGGCACCGTGATATATTTGAAGCTTTCCTATGAGGAGATAAAACAGCGCTTGGGGGATCTTCACCAAAGAGGAATCACCATCGAAAAGGGACAAACCCTTTTGGATTTATACCATGAGAGAGTTCCACTGTATGAAAAATACGCCCATATTATCATAGATACCGAAGGACTCATGTTACGGGAAACCGTGGGGAAAATACAGGAGATATTGGAACCTAAAACGGCCAAGGGCTCCTAAGGAGGGTTTTTTGGTTTTAACTACATATTGACTTTCATTGAAGGGGTGATACAATATGTAGTACAAAAGACGGGAAAAGGAGACATGCGATGAAAATTACGGAGAATGCCAAAACGGTGTTGGAAAAACGGTATTTAGCCCGGGACGAACAAGGGCAAGTGAAGGAAACGGTGGAAGGTCTCTTTCACAGGGTAGCGGATGCCATTGCCATGGCAGACTTGAATTATAATCCTCAAGCAGATGTGAAGGCCTTGTCGGAAGAATTCTACCAAATGATGACGGACTTGGAATTCTTGCCCAATTCTCCCACCTTGATGAATGCAGGACGCCCTTTGGGCCAGTTGTCGGCATGTTTTGTATTGCCGGTACCGGATTCCATGGAGGGCATTTTTGATGCCATTAAGAATGCGGCATTGATACATAAAAGTGGCGGAGGTACCGGATTTTCTTTTTCTCGCTTACGTGGCCAAGGTGCCACGGTAAACTCCACCGGTGGGGTAGCCAGCGGTCCCATCTCCTTTATGAAGGTTTTTAATGCGGCCACGGATGCAGTGAAACAGGGGGGGACTCGAAGGGGAGCCAATATGGGCATCCTTCGGGTGGATCATCCGGACATTATGGAATTCGTGGTGAGCAA
>CALFUG010000247.1 GCA_937928455.1 uncultured Clostridia bacterium | reverse complement strand
ATGCCCCTTATTTTGCCCACGCCTTTGGAGTCTATGGTGCAGTTGGTACGACTGTTGGGAACCGGCGCCTTTTATTGGGATGTAACATATACCTTGTATCGTTGTGTGGTGGGCATTGCCTATTCCTTTTTAGCGGGGGTGCTCACCGCTTTTCTTTCCTATCGATATATGTTCTTCCGGGAACTATTGTCCTTGCCGGTGAATTTTTTGAAATCCACGCCGGTAATGGCGGTGATTATTTATGCCCTGTTATTATTGACCTCCAGCCAGGTCCCTATTTTTGTTTGCTTTATGATGTGTTTTCCTGTGGTACATATCAACCTGCTTTCCGGGTTAGACAATGTGGGGAAGGAATACTTAGAGATGGCTCAGGTATTTCAGGTATCCTCTAGGGATCAGTATCGATATATCTATCTTCCTTCCATCGAACCGGAGGTGAAGGCTTCATTGAATCTCATTGCGGGATTGAGCTGGAAGTCCGTGGTGGCAGCGGAAGTGCTTTCCGTACCGGCCCATTCCATGGGGTACAATCTTCTCAATGCCAAGGTGTACTTTGAGACACCGGAGCTTTTCGCATGGATTGTAGCCATTGTGGGATTTTCCTATGGATTTGAGCGAATCATCCGGAAACTATTATCCAGAATGGACCATCGGGAATATGAGGGCAGCAAGGTACTGGAAAAGGGGAAGGCAGGGAAGAAGGAGATGGAGAACCTGCAACCCATGGCGAATGCTACGGATAATCCGGGAGATTTGGCGGTGCAGGATTTGACCAAGTTTTACGGAGAGAAGGAAGTTTTTTCCGGATTCGATTTGGTGATTCACGGGGGACAAGTGACGGCATTGATGGGGCCCTCCGGAAAAGGAAAAACCACATTGCTGCGAATATTATCCGGACTGGAAACTCCGGATCAGGGGCAGGTACGCAAAGAGGAAGCCCCGCTTTCCTACCTATTCCAGGAAGACCGGTTGTTACCATGGTTGAATATTTATGATAATTTGGCATTGATATTAAAAGAAACCATGGACCGAGAAAGTGCGGATGGGAAGATTCGACAAGTGATGGAAGATATGGAGTTGGGGGGAGAGCTGGACAAACTGCCGGCTCAACTTTCCGGCGGTATGAGACATCGGGTGGCCATGGCGAGAGCCTTCATATATCCAGCCGGATATTTGCTACTGGATGAACCCTTTAAAGGCTTGGATGAGGCATTGAAGGATCGCATCATCCATCGGTGTTGGGAATACTATACCAAAGATCGCAGTGTGCTGTTGGTGACCCATCAGCCCAAGGATGCGCAACAGTTGGCCCAGCGCGTGGTCATTATATAGAAAATACAAAGGGTATCCGTAAATTGCATCGGGAAAACCGGGGAAACTGTGGTATAGTATGCTATATTGGAAAAGCATACTATATTTTTTTTGTAGGATGGTTCAGACCTCTGTATTCAGAGCAATGGAGCAGGTTATATAACGGAATATATAATGGTAATGAAAACGGAATAGAAAACAGCCTGTATGAGAAAACGTGTAATAGCAAATAGAATGGAAGAAGAAAAGGTGAATCATTTATATGGCCATTAATAAATATATGAGGGCCGCGTTGAAGGCGCTGTCTTATGCGGAACCGGATTTGAAGGCCAATCTGCAAGCCAATCGATGGCTACGAAATTTGGCCAATCCTCCCACAGGAACACATCGGGTCTATGAAGTATGGGATTACCACATTGAATCGGAGAAGCATCAAATCCCGGTTCGTATTTTCGAGCCGAAAAAAAGGGGATCAGAAGAGATTATCCTCTATTTTCATGGGGGAGGTTGGGTGCTGGGTAACATCAATGCCTACACCAGAACCTGTGCTATGCTGGCGGATGAAACCGGCCGTCGGGTATTTTCAGTGGACTATTTAAAGGCGCCGGAGCACCCCTTTCCCGCCGGACTGTTGGACTGCTACGAAGCGGCCAAAAAGGTGGAAGAATATCAGAGAAAGCGCAAGACGGGCCTGGTTTTAATGGGAGATAGTGCGGGGGCAAATTTAGCCGCCGCGGTCAGTCTCATGGCCCGGGACCGAGGAGAATTTTCCATACCCAAACAGATTCTTCTGTATCCTGCCACCTATTACGACCATGGGCCGAATTCTCCTTTCCCTTCGATAAAGGAGAAAGGGGAAGGCTATCTTTTGACGTCCCGGCGGATCTGTGATTACATCGACCTATATATTCAGCATGGAGAGGATCGCATCAGCCCATATTTTGCCCCCCTTCTTGCCAAAGATTTTTCCCGTCAACCAGATACTCTGTTGATTACAGCGGAACATGACCCTTTGCGAGATGAAGGAGAAGCCTATGGGGAAAAATTGAAGCAGGGGGGAAACCGGGTGGTTCTGTATCGCATGGACAATGCCCTTCATGGATATTTCAATCTTCCCATTCGATTCGTTCACGTGGAGAGGACCTTGAGACTGGTACGTGAATTTTTGGATGAAAAAGGGAAGAAAATAGATTAGAATGAGGTAAGCAGAAAGAGAGGAGGGGGTCACCATTCGCACTTGGCATAAGCTGGACAATGCGGCCATTTTGTTTTCTGCCGCTACCCATCGCTCGGAGACTCAGGTCTTTCGGTTTTCCTGTGAGCTGAGACATAAAATTGACCCCGGGTTGCTTCAACATGCGTTGGAAGAAACTCTTTTGGATTTCGAAGCCTTTCGGGTGGTGATGAAAAAAGGGATTTTTTGGCATTACCTGGAGGATGCCTCTTTGGTGCCGGAGATTCGCCAAGAGGACCGGCCGCCATGTGGGCCTCTATACCGTGGCCATCGGCCTTCCTTGCTTTTTGATGTCACATATTTTCAATCCACCATTAATTT
>CALFUG010000246.1 GCA_937928455.1 uncultured Clostridia bacterium | reverse complement strand
GAGTGGCCATCAGCCCTTCGTTCCCGGGGCATCTGTCCGGCAAAAGTGTCTGGCAAACCGGACAGTTGTCCGGCATAAAATACAAACACTTTTTTCTATTTTTTCCGCCAAATTCGCAATGCTTCCGCTTCCTGAATCAGCTCATCCCGGAAATCCGGATGAGCAAGACCTACCAAAGCTTCTGCCCGCTGCCAGGAAGATAATCCCTTCATATTGGCTTTCCCATATTCTGTCACCACATAATGCACCGCAGCTCTTGTATCGGTAATAATAGCTCCCTGGGTCATCATGCCACGAATTCGAGAGTGAATCTTTCCATCCTTATCTTTATAAGTAGAGGGGAGACACACGAAACTCTTGCCTCCTTTGGAGTTGTAGGCTCCTTCTACAAAGTCCAACTGCCCGCCCGACCCGCTAATGATATAGGGACCGGCGGATTCCGAACAAATCTGGCCAGATAAATCTATTTCCACCGCGCTATTAATCGACATGAGATTGTCCAGTCTGGACGAAGAACAGGGATGATTGGTATAGTCTACCGGATAGGCTGCCACGCTGGGATTGTTATTCATGAAATCATAAAGCTTCTGGGACCCGGCCGCAAAAGAAAAAGCCATTCGCCCCCGATCAATACTTTTACAATTCCCGTTAACCACTCCTCTTTCGGCCATCTCCACAAATCCGTCCACCAACATTTCCGTGTGGACTCCCAGATCTTTCAGGTCGGACTCTGCAATCATTTTCCCCAATGCATTGGGCATTCCACCAATCCCCAGTTGAATGCAAGCGCCATCCGGGATTTCTGCCAATACGTATTCTGCAATCTTTTTGTCTACTTCAGAAGGCGGTGCAGACGGTAGAATTGGCAAACCGCAATGACCGGCCTCCACAATATAATCCACTTTGGAAATATGCACTCCGTGTTCGTACCCACCGTGTACCCGAGGCATGTCTTCGTTGACCTCTACGATGATATTTCGGGCTTTATCAACCACCGCCCCATAATGAGAAATGGTCACCCCAAAGTTGAAATAGCCATGTTCATCCATGGGAGCTACCTGGATTGCCGCCACGTCATTACAGCAATTTTCTCTTAAAAATCGGGGTACCTCGGAGTATTTGATGGGGATATAATATGCCATGTTCTGACGTGCAAGTTTTCGCTCATATCCACTCATATGCATGCTATTCCAGGTAAAGTGTTTCCCTTCCGGATCTTCTTCAATGAAAGGTAACGGTTTCATAATGACGCCGCCTCGCATGTTCACATCCGTCAGCTCTTCCTTCCTTCT
>CALFUG010000245.1 GCA_937928455.1 uncultured Clostridia bacterium | reverse complement strand
CAAGGGGTGAATGAGATGATTGTGATTCTAAAAGAAAATTATGACAAACGGCAGTTGGAGGACTTAAAAGCATGGCTACATAGCAAAAATATCCATGTTCATTTCAGCGAGGGAATGCATCATACCATTCTAGGGTTGGTGGGAGATACTTCTTCCGTAGATCCCGATTTGATACGGGCATTGGAAATCGTGGAAGAGGTGAAACGAATTCAAGAGCCTTATAAAAAAGCCAATCGAAAATTTCATGGAGAGGACTCGGTGGTTCGTGTGGGAGATGTTCCCATCGGCGGCGGAAACTATCAGATGATTGCCGGACCATGCAGTATCGAATCCGAAGAACAAATTGTTGCCATCGCGGAGGCAGTAAAAGAAGCCGGGGCCACCATTTTGCGGGGAGGTGCCTATAAACCGCGGACTTCTCCTTACGACTTTCAAGGCTTAAAAGGAGAGGGTTTACGATTGATGCTGCTTGCCAAAAAAATCACCGGGCTTCCCATTGTGACAGAAATAATGGATGCCTCTCATCTTATGCTCTTTGAAGAAGTGGATATGATTCAGGTGGGGGCTCGAAACATGCAAAACTTCGAGCTACTGAAGACACTGGGCAGGGTGGACAAGCCTATTCTATTAAAAAGAGGCCTGGCCAACACCCTCCAAGAACTCTTGATGAGTGCCGAGTACATCATGAATGAGGGCAATGAACAAGTCATCCTCTGTGAGAGGGGGATTCGTACTTTTGAAACGGCTACTCGTAATACCTTGGATGTTTCTGCCATTCCGTTATTAAAAGAACTATCTCACCTACCGGTTATCGTGGATCCAAGCCACGGAACCGGATGGGCGAAGTTGGTGGCTCCCATGGCTATGGCCGCAACAGTGGCCGGGGCAGATGGCGTTTTGATAGAGGTCCATAACGACCCTGCCCATGCACTTTGTGACGGGCCACAGTCTATTACCCCGTCGGAGTTCCGGAAGTTATCTTTGAGGTTGGAATCACTTCATGTTATGGCATTTCAGAAGGGGGAATTACAATGAAAATAGGAATTGTGGGGCTGGGGCTAATTGGAGGCTCCTTGGCGAAATCCATTCAAAAGAATACCCACCACCAGGTATACGGTATAGATAGTGATGACAGCACCATGGCAAAGGCAAAAATGGTGGGAGCCATAGAGGAAATGCTTGAACCCAGTAAAATTCCCGACATGGATCTCATACTTTTAGCAATATATCCTAAAACCACACTTCCTTATCTCACGGAAATAGCACCCCTTATTAAGAACGGAACCTTGGTGATGGATCTTTGTGGAGTTAAGGAAGAAATCTGCGGGGCGGCATTTCCTTTGGCTCAGGAAAAGGGGTTTCACTTTATCGGAGGCCACCCCATGGCGGGTATTGAATTTTCAGGCTTTGATGCCTCTCAGATTTCCTTGTTTTCCAATGCCTCTATGATATTGGTTCCCCCGGCCCAAATTCCCATTTCCAAATTGGAATTTGTGAAAAATCTATTTCTTTCTTTGGGTTTTGGTCATATTGAGATATCAACTCCCGAAAAACATGATAGAATAATAGCGTTAAGCTCCCAATTGGCTCATGTGGTTTCCAGCGCATATGTGCAGAGTCCTCAAGCCATGCAACACAAAGGTTATTCTGCGGGCAGCTTTCATGACATGACACGAGTGGCAAAATTAAATGAAGAGCTTTGGAGCCAATTGTTTTTTTCCAATCAACAGAACTTATTGGAGGAAATTGACGGTCTCATCCATCGCTTGACCGAGTATCGAGATGCCATACGCGAAAAGGATGAAAACGGACTGAAAGAACTTCTATCCCAGGGGCGAAAACGTCGAGTGGAGTTGGAAGAAGTGTCGGAATAGGAGAAGCTAAAATGGGAATCATGGTATATCCCAAGAGTATAAATGGAATCATACAAGCCATTCCGGCGAAATCTCATGGTCATAGGCTTTTGATCGCCGCAGCACTAAGCGAGGAGGAGACATGGGTGGATTTGCCGCGGTTATCACAGGACTTGGAAGCCACCATCCATAGTTTGGAAGCCATGGGTGCTGGATTTTCAGAAGAGCATCATGGGATTCGAGTGCATCCCATAAAAGTGCCTCAGGAGCAGCCAGTGTTGGATTGCGGAGAAAGTGGATCTACCTTACGATTTCTTTTGCCCATAGCAGCTGCATTGGTGCGAGAGTTTGAAATGAAGGGGGAAGGCCGTCTTCCCCATCGACCACTGGGAGAACTCAAAAGGGAAATGGTAAGAAATGGATGCCGTTTTTCCTCCAGTCAGCTTCCCTTCCGTGTCCGGGGACCTCTGGAGGCTGGAAAATTTCAATTGCCTGGTGATGTTTCTTCTCAATACATTACCGGTTTACTAATGGCATTGCCACTTCTTCGAAAGGATAGTGCCTTGGAGATTACCAGCCCATTGGAATCCGCCGGGTATGTGGAAATGACCTTGGAGGTTTTAGAAGCCTTTGGTGTTAAGATGCGAAAAACAAAGGGTGGTTACAAGATTCCGGGCAATCAAAGTTATCATTCGCCGGGGCAAGTGAAAGTGGAGGGAGATTGGTCCAACGGAGCTTTCTTTTTGGCCATGGGGGCCCTTCAAGGGGAAGTGATGGTGGAAGGTCTGGAGGAAAAATCTTTGCAGCCGGATCGACGCATATTATGGTTTTTAGAGGAAATGGGAGCTCATATTACCTTAACACCTCAAGGTGTACTAATCCAAAAAGGCGACTTGACAGCCATTCATGCCGATGTGGCTTCCTGCCCGGATTTAATGCCGGTATTGTCGATATTGATGGCAAATGCCCGGGGTGTTTCTGAAATCACCGGGGGAAAGAGGCTTCGTTTAAAAGAAAGTGACCGGATTCAAGCCATGGCAGAGAACCTGAACGCCATGGGGGTTCGTGTAGAAGAAACGGACCAGGGTTTAAAAATTTGGGGCGCTACAAGTATCCGAGGTGGGGCCGTCCAGGGATATAATGACCATCGCATTGTAATGGCCATGGCTACAGCAGCCTGCAATAGTAAAGCGCCTATATTGATAACAGACCATCAAGCGGTAGACAAGTCCTATCCGGATTTCTTTACAGACTTGAAAAGCATAGGAGGTGAGTGGAATGTCATTTAGCTACGGTAGAAGATTGCGCGTTACTCTTTTTGGGTCTTCCCATGGCCCGGGGGTAGGAGTAGTGCTAGATGGTGTTCCGGCAGGGACAATGGTGGATTGGGAGGCGGTGCAAAATCAGATGAGACGTCGGAGTTCCGTTGGAAAGCCCTATGCTACCGGCAGAAAGGAGCCCGATCGATTTGACATACTGTCCGGTTGGACGGAAAAAGGAACCGATGGGGGCCCATTCACCTTATTTATTCCCAATGAAAGTGTTCGATCAGCGGACTATGATTCCTTCAAAACAACTCCGCGTCCTATGCATGCAGACTACCCTGCCATGGTGAAATATGGAACGAGCTATGATCCCCGAGGGGGCAGCTTTTTCTCTGGGAGAATGACCGCCCCATTGGTGCTGGCCGGAAGCATCGCCATTCAGTTGTTGGAACAGCAAGGAATCTATATCGGTGCTCATATCGCAAGGATAGGAGAGGTGCAGGACATGAGATTTCCTCCTGTTACTTTGGAGGAACAATTGTTATTGGATATAAAGAATAGAGATTTTCCCGTTTTGGACTTGGAAAAGGGGGAGGAAATGCTCCATGAAATTCAAAAGGCAAAAGAGGAAGGAGACTCCTTGGGAGGTACCATAGAATGCGGAATGGTGAATCTCCCGGTGGGAATGGGCTCTCCTTGGTTTTGCGGATTGGAAAGCACAATATCCTCCCTGGTTTTTGCCATTCCAGGGGTCAAGGGGATCGAATTCGGCTCCGGATTTGAAGGCTCCAAAATGAAGGGTAGTAAACATAATGATGCCTACGTCGTGGAAAAGGGCATGGTAAGAACAAAAAGTAATCATCATGGGGGAATTCTGGGGGGCTTGTCTACAGGGATGCCACTGATCTTTCATGTTGCACTAAAGCCCACCGCTTCCATTGCATCGCCCCAGAAAACGGTGAATTTGGATACCGGGAAAGAATGCACCATAACCGTGAAAGGACGACATGATCCTTGCATCGTTCCCAGAGCAGTCGTCTGTGTGGAAGCGGCGGCGGCCATAGGGATGGCAGATCAATTAATGGTTGAGGGGGTATTATGAGCATTTCAGAGGAAAGAAATCAATTGGACCAATTGGATGAACAGTTGGTGAAAACATTCGTCAAAAGAATGGAGAAAGTGGCAGTGATTGCCGAAGAGAAAAAGAAAGAGAATACGGCCATTAAAGATCCCGCCAGAGAGAGGGAAGTGTTGCATCGTGTCACCGGATATGGATCTCCCCAGTTGGAGACATACATTAAGACACTGTATCAAACCGTATTCTCCCTCAGCAGGACGTATCAGAAGTCCTTGCATTCCCAAGAATCCCCGTTGGAAAAGAAGATTCGGGAGGCCATGCTGGGAGCCGGAACGGGATTGCCCAGAAAAGCGGTGGTAGCATGTCAAGGGGTGGAAGGATCCTATTCTCAATTGGCCGCCACTCGGTTGTTTTCCATACCCAGTATCCTTTATTTCAATCAATTTGAAAATGTGTTTCAGGCGGTCAATAAGGGGCTTTGTCAATATGGTGTGCTTCCCATTGAAAATAGCACATCGGGGTCGGTTCCTCAAGTGTACGACTTAATGAAGCAATATGATTTTCACATCGTAAAGGGGTTGCGACTAAAGGTGCAACACCACCTGTTTGCCAAGCCTGGCACGTCATTGGGGGATATTCGTGAAATATGGTCCCATCCGCAAGCCCTGGATCAATGCGCTGCTTTCTTAAAAGCCTTACCGGGGGTTGAGGTGAAAGTCTGCGAAAACACCGCCTTAGCGGCCAAAATGGTGGCAGAAAGTGGGCAAGAGGGCTTGGCAGCCATTGCTTCTTCCCATTGTGGTGGTTTATATGGCTTAATTCCATTAAAAAAAGGCGTGGAAAACCATGGGAATAACTACACCCGATTTATTTGCATTTCGAAAAGCTTGGAAATATTCGGAGATGGAGATAAAATAAGCTTGATGTTGTCGGTACCCCATGAGCCGGGGGCACTTTTCGATTTATTATCTAAATTTGCCGCTTTGGGGGTTAACGTTTCAAAAATTGAGAGCCGGCCTATTCCCGGTACTGATTTCGAGTTTATGTTCTATTTTGATTTGGAAGCTTCCCAAGGAGAGGGATCGGTGATTCACCTGATGGGAGACCTGGAGCAAACCTTGGAACATTTTCAATTCTTAGGGTGGTATGGTGAGTGATATGAGAATATGGGTGATCAATGGACCGAATATCAACCTGTTGGGAACGAGAGAACCGGAGCTGTATGGTTCGAAAACCTATGAGGAGTTGCTGGAATATTTGGATGCAGCGGCTCGTCGTCTGGGTATAGAGGTGAGCTGCTTTCAATCCAATCATGAAGGGACACTAATTGATTGGGTGCAAGCGTCCAAAGATAAAGCCGACGCCATCATTATCAATGCGGGGGGGTATACGCATACCAGCATTGCTTTGATGGATGCGGTGAAAGCGGTTGGAAAGCCCATGGTAGAGGTTCATTTGACGGATCCTTTCCAAAGAGAAGCTTTTCGAAGAACTTCATATTTGTCCCTTGTTGCAGATAAAGTCATTGCAAATAAAGGGTTTGACGGGTATATTGAGGCCATAGAATTCTTAGCAACAAGGAATAAATAAGCAATTAGTAAACAATGGTATGTAATAATTAGTTAATCATATAAGAAGCAGGGAAACCGGGTTTCCCTGGGAGAGGAGTCTTTCGCTTTGATTTTATGGATTCCCTTTCTTTGTGTGGGTATCGGTGGTGTGTTGGGATGGTTTCTCCACGGAGAAAAACTTTTTCATGCAGTAGACAAGATTACCAATGGTGCATTGATGCTGTTGATGACGGTGATTGGCTTATCCATCGGAATAAACGATACGGTGATAAGAAACCTGGGAACCATAGGGCTTCAAAGTATGTTACTAGCACTGAGTGCCATTGCCTTCAGTGTTCTTTTTGTGGTTTTCATGGAGAAAACTTGTTTGCCTCTTGCGAGTATCCAGAAAAGAATGGAAAAGGAAGCAATTCTAATGGAAAACTCGTGGCGCGCAGACAGTGCGGACGGGGAAGAACCAGGTAGCTCCGATTCCTCGGGAAAAGACAAGGTGATTCTGTACTTGATTGGGGTTTGTGTGGTTTTGGGTCTTGTACTGGGGGTTATTCTTACTACCGTATTTCCCAATGGGATGCAGGAATACCTGGTCACTTTGTCCGTTATTCTGCTCTATTTGTCGTTGATTTTTCTCTACACCGGAGTGGGATTCACCATTGGTGGAAACAAGCGGGTATTATTATATATGAAAGTCTTGGGCTTTCGAGTGGTGCTTTTATCGTTGGGAATTCTACTGGGTAGTCTATCATCTGGTTTGATTTGGGGATATCTGTTGCCGATTCCCTTATCCACCAGTCTGATGGCATCTTCGGGGATGAGCTATTATAGCCTTACGGGTGCTTTTATGACCCAAGTTTTTGG
>CALFUG010000244.1 GCA_937928455.1 uncultured Clostridia bacterium | reverse complement strand
TGGGTCAAGCTATAAAACATCTCTCCCGCAAACATAGACCAGGCATCTTCGATGGTGTCCCCCCGCATCAACATGCCGTGGGTATGAGATCCGGGGAAAAGAATGGCATATTTTTTCCCGTAAAACCCGCTCTCTCCTTCCTTGGAAAGGTGGGCGGCGATGCCAATCGCCTGAATCTCTTCCCCCCGGGTGTTATTCATCGTCTCAAGCTGCGCCAACCCTTGAACTTTTTCCAGCGTCTTTATCCCCGGAATTAGAAATATTTCCCTTTTAAAGCATTGGCCCTCATAAAAAGAAACCATGTTGTCATGCAGCCTCTGATGGTTCACAGGTAAGAGAAGATGATCCACTTCCAAAAATCCATAGGGACTGGTTACCATTCCGGAAGCATATATTTTTATAATCTCTTCCTGTGAGCAACCCTGGGCAAAGCATACTTGATCAAACAAGCCTTTTAAAGGACCGGCTAGACTTTCTTTTCCTTTCGCAACCGCGATATCTTTGGAGCCAAAAGGAATTTTGTCGGAGCCAACAATTTCTTCACCATCTAGCAAGTAACCTCTGGTATTGGTGGTTCCTGAATCGAAATAAAAATATCTCACGGTGTCTCCTTCCGATGCCCAAGCATTTGGTAATTTCTTGACAGTTGCAGCAAAACCTTGTACTCTTTTTTTAGTAGAAGCCGTTTTTATTCCTCTAAAGGAGAGACCATGGTTCATGATCCCGAAGTCATAAAAAAAATAAAAGAAACCTACACCACATTTCGCAAAAGTGAAAAACGGATTGCCGATTACGTGCTTGGTCAGCCCGACCAAGTCATCCGCCATAGCATCGCCAAGCTTTCTAAAGAATGTAATGTATCGGAAGCTTCCGTGATTCGTTTCTGCAAAGCCATTGGCTGCGAGGGGTTTCAAGACTTCAAGATACAGTTAGCCATGTGCCTCATTCCTGCCTCCAAACAAATTCACGAGGATGTGTCTTTTTCCGACCCCACCGCTGAAATGATTCATAAAGTGATGAATTCCGATGTACAAGCCATCATAGACACCATGCAATATCTGGATCCCAAGAAGATAGACGAGGCCATCTCCATCATCTCTAAAACGAAACGTTTGGAATTGTATGGAGTGGGAGGTTCCGGTTGTGTCGCCATGGATGGGCAGCACAAATTTTTTAAACTGGGTTTTTCCTGTGTGGCATATATCGACCCCCACATGCAGGCCATGAGCGCTTCCACCTTAAAAAAGGGGGATGTGGTGATTGGCATCAGTCACACAGGCTTTTCCAAAGACACCATTGACAGCCTGCGGATTGCCAAGGAAGCGGAAGCCACTACCATTTATATCACCGGTGGAATTGAGTCTCCCATCCTAAAATATACGGATATCCCCTTGATAGTCATTGC
>CALFUG010000243.1 GCA_937928455.1 uncultured Clostridia bacterium | reverse complement strand
ACTTTATTCCAGAAATCATAACTCTCAAATCGAACCAGATTTACGGTTTTTTCCGAGATTTTGACTCGCACTTCTCGTACATTTTCATATTTTTTTTCGATACTATCCACTGCGATATGAATCTGTTCAAAACCCTCCTCCGGCACCACACCGAGAGACAACTCTGCAGGTAATAAAAGACTGGAGGTGAAGCTTCGATAGGCGGTGGTGTTCATGGGGGCGATGGGAGTGACTTGCAATACCTTCAAGCGAGGATCTACAATGGAACCTCCCAAAGAATAATTGTACCCCGTTGATCCGGCCGGCGTGGCAACACAAACCCCATCCCCACTGAATCGTTCAATAAAACTACTTCCAATCGAGATATTTAAGTGCACCGTATACGAATTTCCGGTTCGAATCACCACCTCATTCAACGCTTGAAGTGTTTCTCTTCCCTGGCTATGGGTAACCTCTGCTTGGGCGGTGGCCAAGGACTGTATTCCAAAACTCCCGGCTCTGTAATTTTCTATACATTGATCCAAGCAATCCGGCATATACTCTTGGAAAAATCCCAAGTGTCCTGTATTGATGCCCAAAAACGGAATCCCAGGAAAGTCACATTGATGCAACGCTTGGAGAAATGCCCCGTCTCCCCCGACGCATACTACCAATTCCGCCTCTTGTTCAAAGGCATGTACCACTTCAAATCCGGCAGTTTTCAACTTACTTTCCAGCAACTGCTTTGTTTCCAAGGAACGATCGGTTTGATTGGAAAATAAAGATACAACTCTATCTCTCATGGGATATCACCCTTTCTACGATTTCAACATCCGAAGGGGTATCTATATATTCGGTGCCCCTTTTCTGTCGGGTTTCTCTGCCTTTTCCGGTAATCAGCACCACACTATGAGCAGGCGCAGATTGTATGGCACGGTAAATCGCCTGTTCTCGATCCGGTATAATCTCATAAGGAGTTTTTTCTCTGGCTACATACACTGCGATTTCTTCGGATATCTCATCCAATGGCTCTTCCCCGGCATCTTCCTCCGTAATAAAAACTTTTTGTGCATTCTTGCCAGCGATTTCTCCCAACTCTCTCCTACGCCCCAAGGCTTTTTTCCCGGGACATCCAAACACGATAGAAATCCATCGATCCGGATATTCATCTTTGATAGAATGGAATAATGTCTCAAAAGACAATTGATTATGGGCATAGTCGACATAAATGATACAATCCTTTTGTCGATCATAAAAAACTTCCATTCTACCCGGTACCTTGGCCTTTTCCAATCCTTTTCGAATCGTCGCAACGGGAATTCCCAATAGACTACTGGCCGCAATGGCGGCCAGGGCATTGTCTACATTGAAATCCCCTTTCATGGTGATTTCAAAGGGTTCATCATGATTTTGTGTTTTCACGAAAAACCGGGTTCCCCCTTCATGGCCGACTAAGCTATGTCCCCAAAAATCGCTGGTTGAATCTCGGCCGAAAGTAACCACATTAGAAGCGTTCTCTTTGGCCGCTGCCCAGATCTGATGGAAATATGGACCGCCTTGTGGAATAACCGCTGTATCACACTGAGAAAATAATTGTAGCTTCGCATCCAGATAATCTTCAAAATCCGGATGTTCCATTTGGGAAATATGGTCCTGGCCGATATTTAAAAAAATCCCCACTTGAAACGGGATTCCTAAGGTTCTATGATATTTTAAGGCTTGAGAACTCACTTCCATGGCGAGATGGGTAATGCCGGAATCTACCGCATTACAAAAGTGCTCATGTAATTCGAAAGTTTCCGGAGTCGTTAAGTGAGATTCTTCGTCAATCACACCATCGTAATTCTGTATCCCGGATAATATTCCACTCATTTTTCCACCAGAATGGGTCAGATACTCATCTAAAATGCTCTTGATATAATATGTAGTGGTAGACTTGCCTTTGGTTCCTGTTACACCAACCAGGGTTAAATTTCTCCAGGGCTCTTCGTAGTAGTCATTGGCCAAAAATGCGATAGCTTTTCGAATATCCAACACCTTAATACAAGGAATAGCGCTTCCTTCCGGATATTCTACTATAGCAATATATGCAACGGCCCCCTTGGCAACCGCTTCTCGTAAGTATTTCGGTTCAAAGTGGGCGCCTTTGCAAACAAACAAAGTACCGGGGCAAACCTTCCTGGAGTCATATGTTACATGAGTCACTGAATTTTCCATATTGACATCATTTGGAAGACGTTCCGCCAGCAGTCCTTCCTTTTCCAGCAAATAGGCATAATGTCCCAATGTCTTTTTTTGGTTACCCATTACCCTGGACCTTTCCTAAATACTTCTTGTACTTCATATAATGGCCATAGTAATTCCGTTTAAAATGATAGAGATGCTTGGCCCCACCATCTTTTTTGTTCTTTAAGGGGTTGGAAAACTTCTTTTCCCGAATTAATCGTTTGATGGTTTGTCTATATTCCGAATAAGGAATATACTTCATGGCCACACCTTTCGGAATCACCATCCAAAGATGTTCATTCGCCACGGAACGGAACTCCAGCTCCTGTTGATATATATAGTCGTCCACCACCAAAGTGGCGATATTCTCTCCACTACCCGTCACATAGTAGTTGCTTCTTCCTTGTCTGGTGTTAATTTCAAATACCTTATAAATGCCATCTCGTTGATCATACTTAATATCAAAATTGGAAAATCCCACATAACCGATAGACTCCAACAAGTCTTTCAATTTCTTTTCAACGGATGGCACTCTTTCCGTGATGATAACTGCATGATTTCCGATACCATGAGGTGTATGCTCTTCTAAAAGAACATGCCCCATACACATCATCTTTACTTTGCCACTTCGATCAGAATAGTTGGTAAGAACGTGCATATAGCTGTCATCACCCGGTATGAAGTCTTGAATAATGATACTATCATCATAGCCCGATTCATAAATCATAGCCAGAATGCCGTTCAATTCCTCCCGGGTTTCCGCCTTATATACCTTCTTTTGCAAGGGAAAGGGATGAGCCCAATACATAATCCCATTGGAGGGCTTCAGGATATACGGTGCTTGAAAAGGCAACTCAAAATTACCACTCAGTTCTTTTCTGTGAATAAAGGTTTGCGGATACGGAATCCCCATTTCCTCACATCGCAGATAAAACTTTTCTTTATGGGTCAAATTGCGAATCAAATCCCCGTCTATGGTTGGTGCAACCACATTGGGGGGGAAACTGCCTTTGTAATCACCAATCAGCTGAACGTAGCTATCTCCACATCCCATCACGATTACCGGCTCATCTGGGAAATCCTGAGCATAGGTTTTAACCAGCTCCTGAAAGGTGTCCGGCTGATCCACATCATAAACCGCCGTATAATTCATGATTCTGCTATAGGCGCAAGGAAAACCACGGTACTTCCCATAGACCTTCGGAACAATGCCGTACTGATCATGAAAAGCCCTAGCCACACTATAGACATTAATGTCTCCTGCAAAGAGAAGCACGTGAAAATTTGTTTGCATTATTTTAGCCTCAATTTTTGAAAAGGGAGAGCATAACTCTCCCCATCATCATCTTACCTCGTCTTCCGGATTCATCTCCGACGAAGAAATATCGGAAATTGCCGCATTTGCCTTCAAGTTGCCCGTTATGATTTCATAAAAAGCCACCTGCGTTAAAGACACATATGGGAGCAACCAGGCATAAGGAAGATATGCCACCAATGCCAATAACTGCAACCCCATAGAATAGGGATTCTCAACCAGCATTTTTTCCACAATCCCCATGGGGATTGTACATAAAAACCACCAACCGATGAAGCTCAATGTCACATAAAAGTATTTTCCTTTGTTGCCATCCATTAACCGTTTGCTTTCTTTAACACACTGTATGATCCCAAATTCCGGATGGTCTGCCAACACATAAAAGGCTTGACTGTAGCGAAACATGGCAATGATCCCGGGTACAATAAATAATAGTGTCCACAAGACTATCAGCAGAGTCATATATAAAAACAGCCCTAGAGATTTGATGTAATACTCAAACCCGTAAAAAACTTGGGAAAGCTCCGGGCTCCTCCGACGAAAAATAGCCAAAAAGAAAAGCGAAATTCCCAAAGTGAATGGACCTGACACTAGTAGTGTGTACAGACCCGCAACATTTTGTCCCATGGTTCCCTGAAATAAAATCGAAATTAGGGCAGGAGGAACCATAAGCGCCACCCCATAAACCAAGGCCCCTTTCATGGAAAGGTTTCGATAAGGTGCCATAGCAGCCCTGCCCAAAGCCCTTAAATTTTTGGCGGTTTCCGTTACGATAATGGTGTTCATGTTTACTCCTATCTTACTTCTACATACCCTACATTCTAATACAAATTAGCAAATATTTCCCGAATTTCCTCATCCTCTAAGAATACATAGTTGTTGCCTAACAGTCTTTGCTGATTTTCCACCGTGGACTTGGTAAAAGAATCCACCTGATCCTCCGTCATCCCATACTCCCGCAAGGGTTTTTTTACCATGATTTGACCCAGGAATTCCTCCAACTTATCATATACCTTCTCCACATTACACTCTAATATTTTCGCAAATATTTCGTTGGCTTTCTTTATTTTTCCCTCCGGGTCTTTTCTCATATACATCTTAAAAATTTCTGTGAAGAATTGATAGTTGGCTTCCCCGTGGGGAACATGGAATGCTCCACCGATGGAATAGGACAATGCATGCACCGCCGCACATCCCGCATTTCCAAAGGCAATTCCTGCATAATTGGATGCAATCAGAAAATCTTTCAAATAAGGAGCTCGAGCTGCTGCATCCGATTTGCCCGTTGCCAATATCTTTTTATATCCACTCATAATCATTTCAATGGCTGCAAGGGAGTACATCTCCGTGAAAGGATTCGCCTTGGGAGATAAGTATGATTCTGAGGCATGAATCAATGCATCAATGGAACTGGTGGCAAATACGTAATCAGGAAGCCCTGCCAAAGACTCCGGAACCAATACTGCAATGTCTGCGTAGGTATCATCCACTGCGATTCCTTTTTTAATCTTCAAATTTTTCAGTTCAGCGATGGCTACATTGGTCACTTCGCTGCCAGTTCCACAAGTAGTGGGCACTACCACTAGCTCTTTCACCTTTCGCGGTGCTACCTTCCCCATAAATAAATCTTCGCTTCTTTCGGGAATATCCAATGCCAGAATTTTACAAATATCCACAATGGTTCCTCCGCCAAATGCAATGATACGATCAAAGTCCATGGCTTTCATGTCCTTTGCCATGGCATCAATCATTTCATCCGAGGGTTCTCCCTTTCCATACTTCTCCTGAAACACCACATTGGTTTTAATATTTAAGGGCTTCACATATGGTGTAAACATCCATTCATTGGTTACCAGAAGATCTTTTTCTCCGATGGAAAATTCCTCATTAAATTCTTTGAAGGTGTCAAAATAGTAAATCTTTGGGACCACTCTTAATGCTAACATAACAACCCTTCCTTTCTTTTCCACTTAATTATTGATGCGAGTATTTCGAAAAACATGATTCTTTATTCACAAGATGCATTAAATCTCTCTTGAAATGCTTTTTCTAATTCCTCTCGAAAATCAGGATGTGCAATTTCAATCAGTTGTCTGGCACGATCCTTCAAATTTCTGCCTCTGAGCTGGGCAATGCCAAATTCCGTCACCACGTAGTCCACATCATTTCTCGAGGTGGTCACTGCGGCACCATGGTCAATGTACGGCACGATTTTAGAAATTCGCGTTCCGTCTTTTTTCAATGTGGAAGAAGGCATGGCGATAATGGCTTTTCCCTTTCCATCCAAGGACATGGCGGCACCTCGTACAAAATCCACCTGACCACCTACCCCTGAAAACTGTTTAATCCCAATGCTGTCGGATACCACTTGGCCCATAAAATCAACTTGCAGGCAAGAATTAATACTGACCATTTTGCTGTTTTGCGCAATGACTGTGGGATTATTCACATAATCAACAGTCCGCATTTCTATCATTGGATTTTTGGCACAGAAATCATATAAACGCTTGGTCCCCATCAGGAATGTTACCACCATTTTCCCCTTATGAATTGTTTTTGCGGAACCATCGATGGCGCCTTTTTCATATAAGTCTACCACACCGTCCGAAATCATTTCCGAATGGATTCCCAAGCTTTTCTTGTCCTGTAATTGATATAATACGGCATCAGGGATGGCGCCAATGCCCAACTGTAAGGTGCTTCCATCTTCAATCAGGGATGCGCAATTTTTTCCGATAGCCTCTTCCACCGGGCCGATTTTAGGAAGCGGAATTTCCGCCAGTGGATAGGATGTTTCTACAATTTTATCAAACTCACTTACATGAACAAAAGTGTCTCCATATATCACCGGCATTTCACTGTT
>CALFUG010000242.1 GCA_937928455.1 uncultured Clostridia bacterium | reverse complement strand
TGAAATGTATTGCCTTCCCGATTGGGGCTACCATTAAATGCCACTACCTTCATATTAGTACCTCCTTGATTCATCCTCTCTACCCTCTAATAAAATCCTCCAATATAGTTAAGATCTCATGGTTCTCGGGGATATCTTGCATGGAAGTCCCATAGTGGATATATCGAAGGATACCTTCCTTATCTATTATCATTTGTGCCGGCATCCTACCTAACTTTAAAGCCTTGACATCTTGACCGTATCCCTTGAGCACTTCTTTTTTCTCGTCTCCTAGGCCGTAAAAAGAGAAACCGTTCTTCTTCCAAACTTCTTCAAAGGTTTTTCTATCTTCTGGTCCGATGTTCACAATAATGGTCTCTTTTTCTACAAACTTTTCCATGTCCTGATGCAACTGCACCAGATGCTTTTTCGTATAGGGTCAAGCAAAGCCTCTGTTAAGAACCAAATAAACCCACTTTTTGCTCTTCCACTCGGACAACCGAAATTCTTTACCCTCCGTGTCTATTAAAGTAAAATCCGGTGCCTTCTCATTCAGTTTTATTTTCCCCATTGCGATTTCTCCCTTCTTCCCTAGATAAAGCGATGCATCCATTGATTGATTTGCTCATCCCATGCTTCCTGGGTGTCGAAGCTGCTGCAAACTTCCTTTGCCTCCACCATTTCCTTTGGCGACACAAGACTCATTTCGCTGGGACAAGAGACCCTCCCCATCCTTCGGAGATATTGGTAGATTCTGCGTTGGTTTAATTCCATACATAGATATTCATCTATTAAGCCAATCATCCGCTCCCCATCATTATTCAGTACTCCGTTGACCTGTGGCAACAGATTTAGAATATGGTCACCACAGACCAGTTCTCCGGAACATCTCTGAGTATTATCAATAATATATCTAAGTTCTTGTATTTTATCATCATCTCCACAGAGAGTGAATTCACCGTTTATGTACTCTTCCCAAAGCTCAGACCCTCTTGTTATTACCGCTGTTCGAATGCGAATAAAGTCTGGGTTGATTTGACGAATCACTTCGGCTGTTCCAATAGCATTGTCCTTAGACAGAGCTTTGCCACCTACACCTGGCATAAAATATAGGGATAGCTGAATCCCAGCTGACTTTACTTTTTGGCCAGCTTCGATTTGTTGCCTACTGGTAACTCCCTTGTTAATCCATTCCAACACGGAATCCGAACCACTTTCATAACCGGAATGAATTCGATCCAACCCGGCATTTTTTAGGGATAAGTACTGTTCTTCGGTGATTCGATACAATGTTTCCGCTCTGGCGTATGATGTAACTCGTTTAACTTGCGGAAAGGTCTTTTTTAAAAACAGCAGCACCTCTTCCAATCGTTCCGATTTCAATGCCAGGGAATTACCATCTTGCAAAAATACATTTTGGCCTCCATGGCTCAACCAATTATAAACCAAGTAAAAGCAATTCAATTCTTCATGCGTCATGGTTTTGCATTCTTCGAAGCTATCATAGCTTCGAAACGATATGCCTTTTGATAAGTATCGGCTGGCTATTTCGGCATAATATGCCATCACATAAATATCTTCTTTGATGCTTTCCACTGAAAATGCTCGAAATGGATGATTCTTGTAAAGTTGACAAAACTTACACTTATTCCATGTGCATCCACTGGTAACCTGAAGTAATAAACTATTTGCCTCACTCGGAGGACGTATCGGTCCCAATCGAAATACGCGTTGTTATTGATTCATAATCATATAATCCTCTTTTTACTCCCGCCTGTAATCTACTTGGGCGACCCGCTTCTGTTGGCTTTGTGAAACCCAAACATAAATAATGTGATAGCTACTAACAAGAGTACAGAATCGAATATCCAGAAACCATTGTAACTCCCTGTGTAATCATAAATCATTCCTCCGATGAGAGGAATGCCCATGTTCCCGAGCCCGATGGATGCCATTACTTTCCCCAACTCCTGAGAGTATCGTTGGTTCGAAAAGATTTCCCGGACTACCAGCGGAGGACATACGGTCATTGCAGCCCCTCCCAGGCCAAAAAATCCAATAAATAAGATACACCCTAAAACTGTAAAAGAGCACAAGAAAAGTGAAAGGGTTCCTACCGAAGCCAATCCCAAGAATATGATAAGCGTTTTTTTGCAGCCAAGTTTGTCGCAAGATCTTCCCACCAGAAGCTTGGAAAATGCCAAAACACCCAAGAATAGTCCGATTACCATAGACGCTTCTCCCGGTGTTTGCCCTAAAGTCACTAAATGGCTTGTTCCGTGTAATAGTACCGATGATCCTGTCCCACCAATCAGGAAGGCGGCAACACACACACTGCCGATTACGATGCGGTAGTCCAGCGTACCTCTGTCAAGGTTACTGCTCCCCCCAAGAGTAAAATCCTCCAAGTCGGTCAATGGAGGTAGATAGCCCCTCTTCCGAGGAAGATAATAGATAACTATAAACAGGAACGGGGTAA
>CALFUG010000241.1 GCA_937928455.1 uncultured Clostridia bacterium | reverse complement strand
GCCATCCTAGTGGGCTGGTTGGGCGGTAATGGAGCGGTGTTTTTGTTCAATAAGTTGCCGGGCAGATGGTTGACGGATTACGGCAAAGAGCCCCTGGAAGAAATACTTCATCCCACGCGCCAACGAATCGAAAGCACCCCGTGGAAGCTGGTATTTTCCATGTTCTTCATTGCCAGTGGTATTTGGATGGCCGAGTCCCTTTGGCAATCCAGGCTATCTCCTTGGGCTATGGTGGCTTTATTGATGGCATATATGATTTGCTTTTGGCTATTGCTTCTGATTGGATTAGCCGATGGCAAATATGGTATCATTCCCGACCAGTTGGTGATATTACTGGCATTGACGGCCATGGCCTTCGCCCCATATAAAGAAACGTTCCTGGATCCTCTTTATGGTGCCCTGTTGGGTGGAGGGGTCTTTTTCCTAATCAGCATTCTTTTTCAAAAGATTTCCGGAAAGCCTTCTTTAGGTATGGGAGATGTGAAGCTATTGATAGCGGTGGGATTGCTCATGGGATTTCGGGACACGGCTTCGGTGATCATGATTACGGCCATGTTGGCGGGTGTGGGTTTTTCTGCGGGCTTGGTGAAGGGGACCTTGAAGCTGAAGGATACCGCTCCTTTGGGGCCGTACATTGTGGCCGCCACCTATTTATGCATGGTTTTTGATATCACCAAATGGTTGTTTTTCGGATTATGGTAGAGAATATGGAGAAAAAGGGAAGGGTATGAAAAACGTATTGATGAAGATCGCATACGACGGCTCCCGGTTTTCTGGTTGGCAGAAGCAGCCGGAACAACGGACGGTCCAGGGGGAAATAGAAAAAGCCTTGAGCTACTTATGCCAAAAGCCCATGGTGATTCATGGCACCAGCCGCACCGATGCGGGGGTTCACGCATGGGGACAGTGTGCCAGCTTTGCCGGAGATTTTGGTATTCCTGTGGAACGGATTCAAGTGGCACTGAATGATCTGTTGGGAACCGGAGGCAAAGCCCTGGTTCCGGGAGACATTTGGATTAAAGAAGTCAAGGAAGTGCCCCAAGGCTTTCATGCCAGATACGACGCCCTGGCGAAAACCTACGTATATAAAATTCGCAACCGGGAAGAGATGGATGTGTTTTCTCGTAATCACATGTATCATATTGGGAAGCCATTATCTGCGGAGCAAATGATGAAAGCCGCCGAAGGGCTAAAAGGCACCCATGATTTTAAAAGTTTTCAAGCGGCGGGGGGAGAAGAAAAGGAATCTACGGTGCGAACAGTACATGATATATCCATTCATCCCATGGAGGAGGGTTGGGCCATTCATGTGACGGGAGATGGATTTCTCTATAATATGGTAAGGATTTTAGTGGGCACCTTGGTGGAAGTTGGATGGGGGAAAAGACCGGCAGAAGAGATGGGACAAATCCTGGATGCCAAGGATCGGCAAATGGCAGGCCATACGGCACCGGCTCAGGGCCTTTACCTTGCGAAGGTTCATTTTGATGTGATATAATCGACGTGATATTTACCACAAAACGATAGGGGGATTCAGGTATGGAAAGACCAAGCTGGGACGAGTATTTTATGCAGATGGCGGAACTGGCGGCGACCCGTTCTACTTGCTTACGAAGGCATGTGGGGGCAGTGATTGTGCAAGATCGGCATATGGTAGCCACGGGATACAACGGCGCCCCTAGGGGAATCATGCATTGCGGCGAACGGGGAGGCTGTCTTCGAGAAAAGCTGAATGTGCCTTCTGGGGAGCGTCATGAGCTATGTATGGGGCTTCATGCGGAGCAGAATGCCATCATTCAAGCCGCTACTTTAGGTCAGTCCGTAGAAGGGGCCACGATATATGTAACCCATCAACCTTGCGTTATTTGTGCCAAAATGATTATTAATGCAGGGATTCGACGAATTGTGGTGAAGGAAGGATACCCGGATCAGCTGGCAGTGGATATTTTGGCGGAAGCCGGATTGAAAATCGTATCGTTGGGAGATTTTGAATAATCATGGATTATCCGGGTGTATGGATATTATTGGGGACCTTTGCGGTGGCTTTTGTTGGAGCTATGGTAATGACACCCTTCTGTATATGGATGGCTCCCAAGATTGGAGCCATTGACATTCCTAAGGATGAGCGGCGTATGCACGAAAAGCCCATGCCTCGATTTGGGGGGCTGGCTATTTTTGTGGGTGTCAATCTTGCCTTGGGAGTTTTTTTGTCTTTCGATATTCGTGTGGGTGGGGTGATGCTGGGCGGATTGTTGATGTATCTTCTGGGTATCTGGGATGATTTGCGAGGACTTCCGGCCAAAGGGAAGTTGTTGGGGCAAATTGTGGCCGCCTTGGTGGTTTGTGGATTTGGCCTTCGCATTGAGTTTGTGACCAATCACTTTACCGCCCAACTTGGAGAAGATCATTTGTTTATGGCGGGGGCCATCTCCTGGTTCATCACGGTTTTATGGATTGTTGGAATCACCAATACCATGAACTTAATGGATGGATTGGACGGTTTGGCCTCGGGGGTAGCGGCTATTGCCGCTCTCAGCATTGCCTATACGGCATATATTCACGGCTATTATTTGGGAACCCTGGGAATGCTGGCTTTGGCTGGCGGGGCGTTGGGTTTTCTTCCCTATAATTTTCATCCCGCCCGTATTTTTATGGGGGATGGCGGTTCTTTGTTCCTGGGGTTTATGTTTGCTACCATGTCCATGGTGGAGCCGGCCAAGGGCGCAACGGTGGTGGCGGTAATGGTCCCGGTATTGGTGCTGGGGCTTCCTATCTTTGACACCGCCTTTGCCATACTCCGTAGGGCCATTCGCCATCGTCCGATTATGGAGGCAGACAAAGGTCATTTGCACCATCGGATTATGGCGGCTGGAATGGGGCAGCAGCGTACGGTATTAACCATGTATGCCATTTCTGCGGTAATGGGAATTGCGGCGGTTCTATTTAGCCGAGACTTGTTTTTGGAAACAGGGGGGTTGTTTCTAATCGCAGTGACCTTGGTCTATATCTTCTTGACGGACGCTACGGTGCTGCTACCCACACTGAAGGGTGTAAATGTGAGAAAGTTGGAAAGAAGAGAGAAGAGTGAAGAAGTGCAACTTCGGGAATCTTTGAAAGAGAAAATAGAACAAGTGGATTCGGAGGAGTGGGAAATAGAAGAAACACAAAACCGGGAAGGGAGGATCTGACATGAGGGTGATGAGTGTTTTTGGTACCAGACCGGAGGCCATAAAAATGGCGCCGTTGGTAAAAATGCTAGCGGAGGATTCGCAAATCGAATCTCTTCTTTGCGTGACGGCACAGCATCGGGAGATGTTGGATCAAGTGCTATCCTTATTTCAACTGGAACCGGATTTCGACCTGAATATTATGAAGCCCAACCAGACTATTGGCATGATTACGGCAAGTGTGATGGAGGGCATGGAGCAGGTTTTACGAAAAACCAAACCGGATGTGGTGTTGGTTCACGGAGATACTACCACTACCTTTGCGACGGCCTTGGCGGCATTCTACGAGAAGATATCTGTGGGCCACGTGGAAGCCGGTCTTCGCACTTTCGATAAATATTCGCCTTATCCGGAGGAAATGAACCGAATGCTAACGGGACGATTGGCGGACTATCATTTTGCGCCCACAGCGCGGAACCGTCAGAATCTCTTGCAGGAAAATATCGCGGCAGAGCGAATTCACGTGACTGGAAACACGGTAATCGATGCACTATTAACGGTGGCGGAGCTGCCATATCAGTTTACGGAACCGGTGCTCTCTCAACTGGACTTTGAGAGCAAGCGGGTGATTTGTGTGACATGTCATCGTCGGGAGAATCTGGGAGAAAACATGGTTCAAATATTTCGGGCCATTGGAAGAATTGCAGCGGAGTATCCGGATGTGGAAGTGGTGTATCCGGTGCATTTGAACCCGAAGGTTCAGGCCACAGCGGAAGAGATTTTGGCGGGGAAGGCCAATGTTCATCTTATTCAACCTTTGACATATCAACCCTTTGTGAACTTGATGGCCAAGTCCCACTTTATTATAACGGACTCCGGCGGCATGCAGGAGGAAGCCCCTTCTTTGGGGAAACCGGTTTTGGTGGTTCGAAAAGAAACGGAAAGACCGGAGGCGGTGGAGGCCGGCACGGTAAAATTGGCAGGGGTAGCGGAGGAAAGTATCTACAGCATGGCTAAAGAGTTGCTGGAAGACCCCGTGGAGTACAGGAAAATGGCCCGGGCTGTGAATCCCTATGGGGACGGGAAGGCCTCGGAACGGATTTTAAAGATTCTAAAAGAGGGAATTTAGCAGCAAGATAGTTAATAAAATCAGGACAAATAGCGCAAGTTAAACAAATAACGAGAGAATATGCCGAAAATTCAGGGAGATTTCATGGGAAACAGGCCTTCTTTTTCGAGGGAAAATCTCGAAAAAACACAAGAGCGCACATAGTGAAATTCATTGAAAATTAAGGAAAAATCTGGAATATGTCGGGAGAAGAAATTGTATTTTTTCTCCGGATTGCCTTTACTTTTTTGCCGGCAAGGATATAATACTATATGGTACAACAAATTAGTATACTGGGGTAGAATTTGATTTTGGGAAGGAAACGTTTCGTTGGAATACGTTTGGGCCGTCGTAATGGGAGTTCTATATGGAGGCTTTGTAGGGGTATGCAAATACCTTTTTCTATGGCGAAAAGTACTTCATCCCAAGGATGACTGGGAGTTGACCACAAAGCGAATGTACACTCGTATGTTTCTCAGTATGGCGATAAACACCGCCACTTTGCTTTTGGTGTACTTCACTCGAAATATTCTTCCTGTTGACTTTGTCACATTTGCCATTGCCACCGCACTGGCGCTCAGTTTGTCGGGAAGAGCCTATTCGCTGCACAAGATTCAAAGTAAGACCCAAGGGTTTTAGGAGAATAACAATATGATGGAAACACTAAGCGCATATGGAATTACCAGTCAAATGATTACCAGTACTATGATTACGCTGATAATCAGCGTAATTGTCATTGTTGCCGGAAGGCACATGCAGATGATTCCCTCCGGGCTCCAAAACGTCATGGAGGTGGTGGTAGAAAAACTGCATCGCTTCTTCATCGGTGTCATGGGAGAGTATGCCGGAAAAAAATACTTCCCTATGGTAGCCACCTTGTTCATATACATTTTGATGTGCAACTATTCCGGTCTGATTCCGTTAGCGGGACACTTGCCGGGATTGGCGGCACCTACCAGTTCCATAAATTTCCCGTTGGGTATGGCATTGATTGTCTTTGTGTTTACCATCTACGTGGGGCTTCGAGAAAACAGAGGGCCCAAGTACTTTAAATCTTTGTTCAAACCCATTCCATTTCTCTTTCCCATCATGCTGTTGGAGCAATTAGTTCATCCCATTTCCCTCACCGTCCGACTTTATGGGAACATTTACGGGGAAGAAGCGGTTATTGCCGCCTTCTTTGACTTGATTCCTTTGGGGATTCCGATTGTGATGCAAGCATTGAGTGTATTGATGGGATTGATCCAAGCCTTGGTATTTTCCTTGTTGGCGGGGATTTATATCAGTGAGGCGGCAGAGCCGGGGGATGGGGAGCTTCATCATGGGGAGGCATGTGAGGTGCCCTCCTATCATCCGCTGACCTAAAAGTTTGAAGGAAATTTCGGGCTCGAAATCGGGCTCCGATTTCTTATATATTTCCAACTTATGTACCACCTATGTACGATTGAATTATGTGCATATGAAACCAAGAAACGAGAGGAGAACAAAAAAATGACCACATTAATTGGATTAGCAGCTGCTTTAGCAATCGGACTTTCCACCATCGGCCCCGGAATCGGACAGGGTATCGCTGCCGCTAAAGGGTTAGAGGGCATGGCTCGTCAACCGGAAATGGCCAGCGAACTTCGAACCAACATGATTTTAGCATTGGCCTTCATGGAAGCCATGGCAATTTACGGCCTGCTTATCGCCATCCTGTTGTTAGGGAGAATGTAAAGAGGACCGGACTTTGAGGTATTCCCTCAAACACAAGGAGGGTTTGTTTTATGATTGAAGCATTACATATGAGTTTACTGGAAGTGATTTTCGCCATTGTCAATTTCTTGATTCTGGTGGGCGTGTTGGCGAAGTTTTTGTATCGCCCATTTTTGGCTATGCTGGAAGAGCGCAACCAATCCATTCGAGGTGCTTTCGAAAATGCGGAAGCCACCAATCGCCGTGCAGACGAAAAGCTGGAAGCCTATAATAAGCGCATTGCCAGTGTAGAGGAAGAAGGTCGTGAGATTCTCCGAAATGCACGGCAACGAGCGGAGACCCAGGCCAAGGAAATCGTGGACGAAGCATCGGAACGAGCCAACCAGATGGTTGTGCAGGCCCAAAAGGAAATTGAACGGCAACAAGCCAAAGCCCTGACGGAATTAAAGGGACAGGTGGCGGCATTGGCATTGCTGGCTGCCGAAAAAGTCCTGGAAAAGGAATTGTCCGGAGAGGGACATGGGCAGTTGGTGGAATCCATTCTTGAACAGGCAGGTGAATCCGGATGGCAGAATTAACCGTAGACATCACGTATGGTCATGCCCTTTATTTGGCGGCTAAAGAAGTGAACAAGGTGGATCTGATATTAGATGAAACCCGGGAACTTATTTCTTTGTTGGAAAAAGAGCCGGATTTTGTCGCCTTTATCAATACACCGGTTATTCCGGCTAAAGAAAAGAAAATCGTGCTGGAGAAGGTGCTGGATGGCAAAATCAGTCAAGAGTTACTGAACCTTCTGTTCATTCTGGTGGACAAGGGAAGATCTCGCCACATGGTGAAAATATTTAAATCCTATGAGGCTCAAATCCAGGAAGCGGAAGGGTATGCCGAAGGAAAAATTTTCTCGGTGGTTCCGTTGAAGGAGGATCAATTGTCCCGATTTGAGGAGGAAACATCCAAGCTTTTACAGGAAAAAGTGAAGCTGGAGAATGCGATTGACCCCCATTTAGTGGGGGGCATTAAAATATTGATTCATGGAAAAGTGATAGACGCTTCCTTGCGAAACCGTTTGGACCACTTATCCAGTAGCATCATATAGAAGGGAGGCAGCGTATATGAATTTACGACCTGAAGAAATCAGTGCCGTGATCAAAGAGCAGATAAAAGGATACAAAAACCAGCTGGAAATATCCGATTTCGGCACCGTCATACAGGTTGGAGACGGCATTGCCCGAGTATACGGCTTGGAGAACTGCATGTCCGGAGAACTGTTGGAATTTCCCGGAGAAGTATATGGCATGGCCTTGAATCTGGAGGAAGACAACGTGGGCGTGGTTATCATGGGGTCTGACAAGGAGATTCGAGAAGGAGATATTGTGAAACCCACAGGAACCGTGGTAGAGGTGCCGGTGGGAGAAGAAATGATTGGTCGGGTAGTGAACGCCTTGGGGCAACCTTTGGATGGGAAGGGCCCCATTAAAACCACGGAAAGAAGACCGGTGGAATCGGCGGCTCCCGGAGTGCTGCAGCGAAAAAGCGTGCATCAACCGTTACAGACAGGCTTGAAGGCCATAGACTCCATGATTCCCATTGGGAAAGGACAGCGGGAGTTGATTATCGGCGACCGGCAGACAGGGAAGACGGCCATCGCCATTGATACCATCATCAACCAAAAAGAAGAAGATGTGATTTGTATCTATGTGGCCATTGGACAGAAGAAATCCACGGTAGCACAGTTGGTACAAACTTTAGAATTGAAGGGCGCCATGGAATATACCATCGTGGTATCGGCTACCGCTTCGGATGTGGCACCTCTTCAATATATTGCACCTTATGCCGGGTGCGCCATGGGAGAATATTTCATGTACAAGGGCCGTCATGTTTTAATCATCTATGATGATTTATCCAA
>CALFUG010000240.1 GCA_937928455.1 uncultured Clostridia bacterium | reverse complement strand
CCCACCTTTATTTTCGTGCCGCCAATATCCACGCCAACTCGAATCATAACCTTTCCTCTCTACTTTGATATGATGTCGGTTAAAATCTCCATCACTGTGATTAGCTGCTCTTCTGTGATTTTTTCCGAAGGCTTGTTGTCTCGAATGCATTCCACAAAGTGGCTCAGCTCTTCCAAGTACACCCCGGTAGGGGGCACATTAATGCCGGTAGGAATTTTGATTTTCTCTTCCGTATCGAAAACCCGAGGTTCCTTGTCAAACTCGTATGCCACCACTTCCCCTTTTCGGTTTTCCATGACGGCCCGCTCAAAATATACCCGGTATTCCGCCGTCCAGGGATACTCCGCATTGTACCAAGCCGCTTCTGCGCAGACATGAAAATCCTGGAAATCGTAGTCAAAACGATAATGCTCCTTAAAATCTTTATCGGAATTTCCACAAGCTGTAAAGGAAAAATCCTTGGGTTTACCAAACACACTCACTATGAAATCCAAATCATGAATATGAAGATCAAAGGGTAGCTGTCCGCTTTTTTCCTTATCAAAAAGCCACCCCCCCTGATTCCAACGAGGCCGTGCAGAAAGCCGCACGAAGTGGGCATCCAACACCTTGCCGTATTCTCCGCTTTGAATCACATGGGCCAGAGCCTGATACTCCTGGAAAAAACGAAGCACTTGACCTACATAAATATGAACGCCTTTCTCCTTGGCCCGATCCAGCATTTCCCGGGCGTCTCCCGCATTCAAAGCCAACGGCTTTTCGCATATTACCGGCTTGCCTTGGTTCAATGCCGCCATTACATGGTCTTTATGAAGGAAAGTGGGAGTACACACATCTACAACATCCACTTCTTCCTGCTCCAACATCTGGGAAACCGTTTCATAAATGGGGATTCCCCAGCTCTTGGCATTTTCCCGGTCTTTATCGGTGGTGCCGGTAGCCGCCACCACCCTTGCTTCCGTTATATGTTGATAATTGCTGTAATGAACGGTACCCATACCGCCCAAACCAACCAATCCGATTCGAACCATGCCATTCTCCTCTTTCTATTACTATTATGCTATTTGCGTGTTTCTTCTTTCCGACCCGAATCAATCCCTAGTCCATCAGAGTTTTTAAATATCGATAGCTCTGCTGGATTCCTTTTTTCGTGTCCCGCATGGAGCCTTCGAAGGATCGGTCCTCCATCTCCAGGCAACCGGCTCCTTGATAGCCGATATCATGTAGCTTGGCGATGAACTTTGGAAAATTCACATCTCCCAACCCAGGTATTTTCGGCGTGTGCCACAAGCTGGGATAGGAGAATCTACCGTATTCCTCCACCTTTTCCGGATCGATTTGCATATCCTTAAAATGAACGTGGAAAATTCTTTCCGGAAAATCCATCAAAGGCTTGTTCACCGACATTCCCTGAAGTACCAGATGGCTGGGGTCATAACACAAACCCATATTGGGGCTCATGTCAAACATTTGTCTCCACACATAAGGTGTGGAAGCCAGGTTGTTTCCCCCGGGCCACTCATCCTTGGTAAAGGACATGGGGCAATTTTCAATGGCCACCCGAACTCCGGAATCTTCCGCCACTTTCAGAATGGCCGGCCACACTTTTTTCATTTGTTTCAAGTTCTCTTCTACCGTCAAGGTTTTATTCTTTCCAATGAAGGTGGTCACCACCGGCACCTGCATCAGCGCCGCCGCTTTGATAACTTTTTTGATGTGGTTTCTGGCCACCTTGGCGGTTTCTGCATCGTCCGATAAAGGATTGGGGAAATAGGCCAGTGCCGCGATTTCTATATTTTTCTTTTTTGCGTAGTCTACATAATACGCCGCCTTCTCCCGGGTGAGGGTGTCCACATCGATATGGGTAACCCCCGCATATCTTCGCACCGCTTTTCCCTTGGGCCAACAACAAACTTCCAAAGCCCCATATCCTACTTCCGATGCATAGTCCACCACTTCCTCAAAGGTCATGTCCGGCAAAATGGCAGTCAGTAGTCCTAATTTCATCATCTTCCCATTCCTCCCTATACTTTCACCCAACTTCGCTTTTGGGCGGATTCGTACACTTTATCATTTAAATACATTTCCCGTACCCCATCCCGGAAGGTGGCATAATCCACCGGGCCGCCGTCCTTTTTCTGTATGGCCTGATAAAACTTATGAAATTGCATTTTAAAAGTGTCCGGGAACCCTTCCACATGACCGCCGGGATATCCAATCACTTCCTTGGCCTTGGGCTCTACCAAAGAAGGATCCTTGGCTACTTTTTGGTTGTAAGCTTCTCTTCTTCCAATCCAAAGCTCATTGGAGTCTTCACTGTCCCACTTCATGGAACATTTGCTTCCACTTATTTCAATAATCTGCTGATTCTTTCGTCCCGCCGTCACCTGACTTACGTTCACGCAACCGATGGCCCCCTTCTCAAACCGGAACAAAATGGTACACCAATCTTCCGTCTCTATTTTCTTTTCTTCATAATCCTCCGGGCGAAGGGCCATGCCGGAAAAGGTTTCCACTTCCTTCAAGGGTTTCTTTCTAGTTTTATGAACGATTTCAAACTCTGCCAACAGCTCTACCGCCTTTTGACCGATAATGTTTTCCACCATATCAATCCAATGAGAGCCGATGTCCGAGAAGGCACGGGTTTTCCCACTCATGGCCGGTTCCAAACGCCAGCTCCAATCCGTATCCAAGAAGAGCCAGTCCTGCAAATAACATCCATGAACCGCATAAATATCTCCCACATCTCCCTTATCCACCAATGCTTTCATTTGGGCTACCTGAGGAAACATGCGCAGTGTGTGATTCACTCCGGATAAGATATGATTTTGTTCGGCATAGGCCGCCAGCTTTTCCGCTTCTTCCAGGGTTACGGTAAAGGGCTTCTCCACCATTACGTGAATGCCCCGCTCCATGGCCGCCATAGCCATCTCGTAATGTAAAAAGTTGGGGGTACAAATATGAACCGCATCCAAATTTTCTCGATCCAACATTTCTTTATAGTCGCTATATCCTTTGGGCACATACAGCTGCGCCGCTTTTTCTTCCGCTCCTTGGGCATCTGCCAATGCCACTACATCTACATATCCCAGTCTCCGGAGAGCCTCGATATGCGCTGCACCGATAAATCCGATGCCGATAATACCTACTCGCATTTTTTCCATCCTTCTCTCCTTCCTCTATAGGGCGAACCCTTGGGACTTCAAATAGTCATAAGAATCCTTCACCGCTTGGTTGATTTCCATTAAATCCTTAGGACCTTCCTTGGTAAATTCGATTTCAATGGAAAAGGGACAGTTGTTTTCCGCTTTTTTCAGCTTCTTAAAAATCATGGGGAAGTCCACATAGCCTTTTCCCAATGCCGGAAAATTCCACTCCTTGGGATCGCCTGCCTTCTCCTTTAAGTGCATGTACCCGATTTTCTCCATGGCGATATCCAGGTCCTCTTCCATATTTACATCCGCAAAAAAAATCACGTTGGCGGTGTCGTAATTGATTAAGACCCGGGGGGAATCCACCAAGTCCACAATCTCACGAAGCACCTTTCCGGTGGCGTGATCTCCATGAAGCTCCAATACCAGCTTCATATTATTCTCTTCTAAATAGGGGATGAACCCTCCAATGGAACGAGCCACTTCCTCATTGGAGGTATGCACGTTATCCTCAAGATGGGCTTCTCCGATGGATGAAACGATATACTCACAACCGTAAAAAGCCGCCAGCTTCATGTTCATTACAAAGTCCGGAATCCTGGCCGGATCCATTAAATTGGTATGGCCGCTCATGGCGAAGGGATGTAAGTCCAACTCCTTCATCTTGTTTTGGACTTTCACCAAACGTTGAAAGGGTTGATCCGGAAAAACATGCTCCGTCCATCCCTTGGTGGCCGTCAGCTCCACATAACGGAAGCCGGATTTGGCAATACCCTCCAAGGCTTCCTCTATGGAATAGCCGTGATAACAGTTGGAATTTACACCGATAATTCGATCCATGCTAAGTTCCTCCTTTGCCTATATCTACATTTTTACCCGCTTGCTGATGGGTTTACACAATTGTTTTTTTATCCCTTTCTATCTGTCTTCTATATATCCTATTCTATCCCAAGAGGAAACCCCCTTCAACCCCGGACCTTTCTTCTGGTTCCGTCCCGTCCTTGTTTTTTCCTTCTGCTCCCTCATTGTCTTTTCCTCCTGCTTGTTGTACCATAGGATAGACATTTCATAAAATCCCAACGAAAGGAGAAAGGATGGGCTACAAATACCAACAGGAAGCCTTTTCGAAAGCTGAAAAACATCCACAAAAAAAGAGAATGCCCAGAAGGAAATGGCTACTTATATGCCTTCTCCTGCTTCTCTTGCTTTTTTCTTTGCCTTTCCTCATCAACGGTTGGGTGGTGCAGCAAGGCAAAGCCAGTGTGGTTTCGGCGGAAAGTCTTTCTGTCTCCACGAATACCTATCAGTGCATATTGGTTTTAGGCGCCGGCCTCAGCCCGGACGGAAACCCCAGTCCCATGCTGAAGGATCGTTTGGACGTGGCGATTTCTCTTTATGAAAGGCAATTGGCACCTAAGCTGCTTCTCTCGGGAGACCATGGAAAAAAGTATTACGATGAGGTCAATGCCATGCTGGCCTACTGCTTGGCTCAGGGCGTTCCCAAGGATGACATCTTTCTGGACCACGCCGGGTTTTCCAC
>CALFUG010000239.1 GCA_937928455.1 uncultured Clostridia bacterium | reverse complement strand
AGTTGTGGTATGATAAACCATCATTGTTCGAAAGAATGGGATGCTTTTACTCCGTACCAGGGTGGGTTAGGAGAATTATATGGTATCTGCAGAAAAAAGGAGAGAAGAAGCTCTTCGTGGTGGGGTAATCAAGAGGAAGAAATTCTGGGTTCAAGTGCTGGTGGGTCTCATTATTTACGGGCTAATCAGCAGCTTTTACTTGAATTATTCCTGGAACCGGTATGAGGAAAATGCCAAGGATGATGCCATTATGTTGGCCCAATCTGTAAAATCCATGTTCCATGCGGAACATCTTGCCCAACTTACCGGAACGGAATCCGATTTGGAGACCCAAGAGTACTCCATGGCAAAATCTAACTTAGCCCAACTGGTATATACCACCAACCCCATTCGATTTGCTTATTTGGTGGGGCTTCGGAATGGTCAGTTGGTGTTTTTAGTGGATTCAGAGGAGGTCGGCTCCCCCGATTATTCCCCTCCGGGGCAGGTTTACCATGATGCGAACCCACTATTTTTGCAAGGAATAAAGGAGAGTCGAACTATCATCACGGAGCCCTACACGGATCGTTGGGGAAGTTGGGTTAGCGTATTGGTTCCCATACAATCCCCGGAAGGTAATGAGGTAATCGCCGCTTTTGTGCTGGATTTCCCCGCTTCCCAATGGCAAATGGGGATTTGGAATGAAATGATTCCGGATTTTGTGATAGTACTGTTCTTACTGCTGATGGTGTTGCTCTATTTGTACTCCAGACGACAGCATGGAATCTTGGCAAACCTTAGTGAGAAGTTGGCGTACGATGAGGCACTTTACCACAGTGTTTTTTCTCAAGCGCCTATCGGTGTGGCCATTGTCAACAATACCAGTTTTGCCTTCCGGTCCCGATTCGGCGACAGCAATATCAATGCAGTGTTCGAAAATATTTTGGGAAGAACCAGTCACGAATTGGATCGACTGGAGTGGGCGGATATCACTCATCCCGAAGACCTGGCAGAGGATTTGGAAAATTTCGCCGCCTTCAAAAGGGGCGAAACAGATGGATACACTATGGAAAAAAGGTTTCTTCGACCGGACGGTTCCAGCGTATGGACCAATATGAAAATTTCCAAACTGGTCGGCCTTTCTCCTGAGGATGATATGCACCTATGCTTATTGGAGGATATTACCTATCGAAAAGAATCCCAGCAGTCTTTATTGGAAAGTGAACGAAGCAAGGCAGTATTAATTTCTAATTTGCCTGGCATGGCTTATCGTTGCAAGTATGATCCGGAGTGGACCATGGAATTTGTTTCCGATGGTTGTTTAGAATTGACCGGGTATCCGCCGGAAAGTCTGGTGAATAATCAAGAGTTCTCCTTTAACGACTTGATTGCCCCGGAATATCGGGAATTCCTTTGGTCGGAGTGGAAGCGAATACTAGGCCTTCGAAAACCTTTTAAGCAAGAGTACCAGATAACAACGGCCTCCGGTTCCCGAAAATGGGTATTGGAGATGGGAGAGGGAGTTTTTGATGACCAAGGCCAGGTGGTGGCGCTGGAAGGAATCATTTTGGATTTATCCGACCGGAAAGACATGGAAGATCAGCTCAGGTATCAAGGGGAACACGATTCTTGGACCGGACTGTACAATCGGCAGTACCTGGAGAGCTTCTTGCGGCAAGAAGGAGAAATTCCTGTTAAAGAAAATCGGGCGCTTATTACTATAAATCTAAGCCCCTTGCATTTATTGGATATGACCTACGGGTTCCACTATAGTCAGGCCTTATTAAAAAGAATTTCCGACGCCTTGGTGGAGTATTGCAGTGATCGGAGAAAACTGTTTAGCGTATACGAATATCGATTTGCATTTTATACGAAAGGGTACAAAGATTTAGAAAGTCTTCTTCACTTTTGTCATTCTCTGGAGACCACCGTTACCTCTATCCTACATCAGGAACGGATTGCCAACGGTATCGGTGTGATTGAGATCCGGACTGAAAACCATCAGGATGTAAATCAGTTAATTAAAAATTCCTTGATTGCGGCGGAGAGAGCTTTGCTGGCAGAGGAAGATTGTCGAATCTGTTTCTTTGACGAAGGAATGTCGGAACAAATTATTCGAGAAGAAACCATTGGAAAAGAGCTTTCGGAAATTGCCACCGGGATTCGGCCGGAACGATTGACTTTACAATACCAGCCCGTGCTGAATCTTGTTTCGGGAGAGATCGATGGATTTGAGGCTCTTGCCAGATTGGATAGCGATGCCTATGGGAGAATCCCGCCGGATGAGTTTATCCCTGTGGCAGAAAAGACCCGTCTGATTATTCCTTTAGGGGACTTGATTTTATCTCATGCTTTGGACTTTCTGAATAA
>CALFUG010000238.1 GCA_937928455.1 uncultured Clostridia bacterium | reverse complement strand
GTGATTTGACGTATGACTACGTTCGTATCAATGGAGATTATCGGTCGTAGATTCGTTTTCACTGATAGCCAGAGGATAATTCTTAGAGAAAGCACGAGAAGTAGAAGGAAATTCGTCGGAAATGGTAGTGCAAGCATGCACTCATAAATTAAGAGCAAAAACAAAAAAGAGGGGCGGGAAAAATCATGTTGCGAAAGAAAAAAATGGTCATCAGCGAGGCGAAAATTTTAGCAGAAGCCTTGCCCTATATGCAGAAGTACTATGGCAAAACCATCGTGGTGAAATACGGGGGAAATGCCATGTTAAGCAAGGAGTTGGAGGAATCTGTTATCCGAGACATTATCCTCTTAAATGCAGTGGGGATTCGTGTAGTGTTGGTTCATGGCGGAGGAATTGAAATTACCAATATGCTGGAAAAGCTGAATAAGAAGACCCAGTTTGTGAACGGGATTCGTTGTACCGACAAAGAAACGGTTGAAGTAGTGAAGATGGTGCTTTGCGGGAAAGTAAACAAGAATCTGGTTTCCTTGATACTTAAAAACAACGGCAAGGCGGTGGGATTGTGTGGATGTGACGGAGGGATGATTCTGGCGCAGAAGCAGAAGCGCAATGAAGAACTGGGGTATGTGGGAGATATTGTGGAAATCAACACGGAAATCATTGAGACGGCCCTTCGTGAAAACTACATTCCGGTGATTGCTGGGATGGGAGTGGATCGAGAGGGCCAGGCATATAATATCAATGGAGATACGGCGGCCGCTGCCATTGCCGGGGCGCTGAAAGCGGAAAGACTGATTTACATGTCCAATATTAAGGGAGTACTTCGAGACAAAGAGGAGAAGAGCTTGATGGAAAAAATATCCATTGAAGAAATCCCCAGCTTGATCCGAAGCGGGGTCATAACCGGAGGAATGATACCCAAGATATCCAGCTGTGTATACGGCATGAAAAACGGCGTGGATACGGCGGTGATTATCGATGGACGGGTGCCCCATTCTATTATTATGGAGCTGTTCTCAGACAAAGGCATGGGAACCATGCTGTCACGACCTTCCCCGGTTCCAAAGGATATCAACAGTTCGACGGAACCCCGGAAATTTTTAGGAGGAGAACAAGGATATGAGTAAGGAACAAGTCGTGGATGAAAAAACCATCATGGAGGAAGATCAACAATACTTGGCATCCATTTATAGTCGTTTTCCTGTGGTGTTGGAAAAAGGAAAAGGTACGATGGTGTGGGATACTAAGGGCCGGCAGTATTTGGATTTTACCGCTGGAATTGGTGTAAATTGTTTGGGTTTTTGCGATGAACCGTGGGGTGAAGCTGTGTTTCAGCAGCTGATGATTCTACAACATTGTTCCAACTTGTATTACACGGAACCCGCAGTGAAGTTGGCCAAAACTCTGGTTCAGAAAACGGGAATGAGGAAGGCATTTTTTTGCAACTCTGGTGCGGAAGCCAATGAGTGCGCCATCAAGATTGCCCGGAAATATGGAAACGGCAAGGGAAAAGGCAGTGAGATTATCACCCTGATGGATTCCTTCCACGGACGCACCTTGGCCACCATCACAGCCACGGGACAAGAACATTATCACCAGTATTTTCACCCCTTTGTTTCCGGTTTTCGTTATGTGGAACCAAACATGGATGACATGGGAAAAGCCCTGGGAGATGGAAATGATGTGTGTGCCGTGCTAGTGGAGATCATTCAGGGCGAGGGGGGTGTTCGTGTGTTGAATGCCGCCTTTCTTCAGGAAGTGGAAAAACTTTGTAAGGCAAGAGGTGTTTTATTCATGGTGGATGAGGTACAGACCGGAACCGGAAGGACCGGTTCTCTCTTTGCCTATCAGCAACTGGGATTGAAGCCGGACATCATTACTTTCGCCAAAGGAATGGGAGGGGGTTTGCCCTTGGGAGGCGTACTCATGGATGAGAGTACGGAAAAAATACTGGCACCGGGAGACCATGGAACCACCTTTGGGGCCAATCCCGCTATATGTGCCGGCGCCCTGGCAATATTGGAACGGTTAACCCCTGAGTTTCTGGAAGAAGTCAAAAGAAAAGGAAAAATTCTGGAAGAAGGCTTGCGATCCATCCCGGGTGTTTATGATGTGGATGGAATGGGTCTGATGTGGGGATTTTGCGTGAAAGATCAGACCGCCAAGCAGGTGGTGGAAACGGCATTGCCCTTGGGCCTGCTACTTCTGACGGCGAAGGACAAGGTTCGCATGTTGCCGCCATTAACCATTTCGGACACGGAGGTGGAAAAAGGTTTGGAAATTTTGCAAAAAGCTATTGGAGGAAAAACAAAATTGGTGGTATAATATGAAAGTCGTCATCCGGGGATCTGCAGGATGAAGCATCGGCGGGTGTAGTTCAATGGCAGAACGTGGCCTTCCCAAGGCTAAGGCGGGAGTTCGATTCTCCTCACCCGCTCCATTCATACGTAAAAACATGATTCGACACCATCTTCATGAAAGGTAGCGAATGATTCGACACCATCTTTCATTGAGATGGTGCTTCTTGTTTTTTGAGAAAAAGTGAATATGTAGTATAATATAAATTATTCTTCTTTATCGATTCGATGGAATACCAAAAATGGAATGAAGGAAGGTGAATCAGGTTGGAGTGTACGCGAAGAATCAAGGATAATCTTTATTGGATTGGGGTCAATGACCGGCGGCTGGCACGGTTTGAAAATCAATTTTTGATACCCACTGGAATCAGCTATAACGCCTACTTGTGGTTGGGGGAGAAAACCGTTTTGTTCGACACTACAGATGTACGAACGGTGAAACAGTTCACCGAGAATTTACAGTGTTTGTTGGATGGTCGGTCGCTGGACTATCTGATAATCCATCACATTGAGCCGGACCATGGCGCGGCGATTTCCGAGTTGATGCAACATTTTCCGCAGATGGTACTAGTGACGACCAAACAGGGAAAACAAATGGTGGGCCAATTTTTTTCGGAGGAGCTGAAAGAAAGATGCCAGGTAGTGGGAGAGAGAGATACGCTGGACCTGGGCGATATTACATTGCGGTTCTTCATGGCGCCCATGGTGCATTGGCCAGAGGTGATGGTGAGCTTGGTGGAGCAATGGGGTCTGCTTTTTTCCGGCGATGCCTTTGGTACCTTTGGTGCCTTGCCGGGAAATGTATTTAGTGACGAAGTGAATTTTCAGGAGGATTTTCTAAAAGAGGCCCGAAGGTATTATTCGAATATCGTCGGTAAATATGGGGCTCAGGTACAAAGCCTTCTTGAAAAAATATCCGATGTGGATGTAAAGATGATTTGCCCCCTTCACGGGCCGGTATGGCGGGAGAATCTTGATTACTACATCAATAAGCACCAGAAGTGGAGTCTTTATGAACCGGAAGACCAGGGAGTGGTTATATTTTATGGATCCATGTATGGCCATACGGAGAGCGCGGCCAATTCCCTGGCACTCCTCCTAGCAGAAAGAGGTGTTGAGAAGCTGGCGGTGTATGATATTTCAGAGACGGACTTATCGGAAATGATTGGGGAAATGTTTCGCGTTAGCCACTGGGTACTGGCGGCACCCACCTATAATGGGGGTCTATATCCCAAGATGGAGTGGCTACTTCATGATGCGAGAAAGCTGAATCTAAAAAATCGAAAAGTGGCCTTGATTGAAAATGGATCTTGGGCCCCGGCAGCGGGGAAGGAAATGAAAAAAATACTGGAAGTTATGGAAAACATCACGCTTTTTGAGCCGGAAATAAAGATTAAATCGGCATTGAAAGAAGAGGATGGAAGGGTGTTGGAAAATCTGGCGGACACTATAGTAAAATCTTTGGAGGAGGAATAAGGATGACTCCGGTTATGAATCAGGCGTATGTCCATTCTCCCGTGGGGATGTGGTTAATTGGGGAAGCAGAGAATTCTATTTGTCAGGTGGACTTTGTGGGGGACATAGCCCCCCCGATAGGGAAACCCTCCTCCCCCTTGTTGGAACAAGCCGTGGAACAACTCGGGGAGTATTTTCAAGGACAACGAAAATCCTTCTCTTTGCCGTACCATGTGAAGGGGACGCCTTTTCAAGAGGCGGTATGGCAGGCGCTCCGCGAAATACCTTATGGGAAGACCTGTTCCTACCAAGACATTGCAAAGAAGGTAGGACGACCGAAAGCCATGCGGGCGGTAGGAGGAGCCAATCATCGAAATCCCATTTCGATTTTGATTCCTTGTCATCGGGTAATCGGGCAAAGTGGCGGCTTGGTGGGATATGGTGGCGGGCTGGAAGCAAAGAAATTTTTGCTGGATTTAGAGCAACAGTTTTCGGATTATTAATATAATCTTGTGGTAGATTTTGGCAAGTTGAAAACAATTTTGCTTTCTTTCCCATGCAAGGCAATTATGCTTGAAAAATCCACGTTTCGGTGAGATAATAAATTGAATCGAAGGAGTGTCTTCGATTTTACTCATTATATTCTTCAAGGCTTCGGCCATTGAAATAATAAAAGGAGGCAATACGATGTACAAATGCAGTGTAGAACGAATGGACGATCTCATCAAAACCTTTTCCCAATATGGTGCCACCGGCAACGGCGGAATCACCAGATACGAATTGTCGGAAGCATCCATTCAAGCTCGTGACGAGTTTAAGAAAAGGATGGAAGCCATCGGTGCTGTGGTAGAAGTGGACGATTTGGCCAATATGTATGCCACATTACCGGGTTCGGATCCGGATGCCAAAAGAATCGTGATGGCATCTCATGTGGACTCCGTTCGAAATGGCGGAAACTATGACGGTATCTTGGGAGTTATGGGTGGCATGGAAGTATTGACAACCATTGCTAAAGAAAACATTCCTCATAAGCATCCCATTACCGCTATGATTTGGACCAATGAAGAAGGGTCTCTGTACCCTCCGGCTATGATGGTCTCTGGAATCGTTTGCAATGAATTTTTGCCACCAGCCATTGCAAAGAATTTTCAATTTGATAACATGATGAAATCCAAGAGCGTTTTGGATCCCAGCAAAACCTTCGGTGAAGAGTTGGCGAAATACCCCTATTTGGGAGATAAAGCCAATCGTCTCAACCCGGATAAATATATGGCCATGTTCGAAATGCATATCGAGCAGGGTCCCATCCTAGAGGATGCGGGAGATGAAGTGGGTGTAGTTGACTGTGTTCTGGGTATGTTTAACTACCGTGTGAAATTCTATGGGCAGGCAGCTCATGCCGGCACATTCCCCATGAACAAGAGAAAAGACGCGCTCTATGGTGCCGCGCAAGCTTTGATTTATCTTCATGATGAAATTGATAAATTGGGCAGACCGGAATTGGTATATACCACGGGGGAAATTGTATGTCATCCTTGTGTGCATACGGTTATTCCGGACTTTATTGACTTCTCCATTGACTGTCGGCACGAAGATCCGGAAGTTCGAGCTAAGGTTATGAAGATTTTAGAGAGCTTGACAGAAAAAGAATGGGCCGGATGTCGATGTGAAATCGAAGAAAAATGGAAAAGAGATACGGTATATTGGGATAAAGAATTGTTTGGCTATGTAAAAGAGTCCGCAGAAGAGCTGGCTCTGAAACATCAAGTGATTCATTCCGGTGCCGGCCACGATGCCCAGTTTGCTAGTTACATGATGCCTACCACCATGATATTTGTCCAGTCAAAGGACGGACTATCTCATTGTGAACCGGAGTACTCCACACCGGAGCATTGCACTTCCGGAGCATCCGTAATGCTGAACGCCGTTCTGAAAGCAGATGCCAATAAATAGGTCATTTGCTTCTAGATAAAGGTAAGACCAATCAAGGGGGGAGATTGCTTCCCCCCCTTCATGTCCTATTGGAGACAATAGGAAAACTCAACAAGTATGGTAAGGAGGGTAAAACGTGAGTAAAGTAGTGAAGGCAAAGTACACAGCCGAGGCAGTTGCTGGGTTCACCCACAGGACAGCCATGGAAGAGGCAGCCAGATGTCTTTTGTGCCTGGATGCACCGTGTAGCAAAGGATGCCCTGCAGGAACCGATCCGGGGAAATTTATTCGGTCCATCCGGTTCCGAAATGCAAAGGGTGCCGCTGAGACCATCCGTGAGAACAATATTCTGGGTGGTACTTGTGCAAGAATCTGCCCTTATGATCGCTTGTGCGAAGAGTTTTGTTCCCGCTGCGGAATCGACCGACCGATTCAAATTGGCAAGCTACAGCGCTATGCCATCGAGCAGGAAAAAGCGTATAAGATGCAGACACTGAAAGCTCCCGCAAAGAAAAAGAATGCAAAGGTGGCTTGTGTAGGAGCGGGTCCGGCTTCAATGGCATGTGCCGCTGAGCTGGCCAAGGAAGGTTATAGAGTCACTATTTTTGAAAAGGAAGATAAACCAGGTGGTGTTTTGACGTATGGCATTACTCCATCCAGACTTCCCCAAGCCGTTGTAGATCATGACATCGCTCAAGTAAGAAAACTAGGTGTGAAATTTGTGATGAACACCGAAGTGGGCAAAGATGTGAGTTTGGATGAGATGGGTTTTGATGCTGTTTTCGTAGGTGCCGGACTTTGGGGCACTCGATTACCGGATATCAAAGGAACAAATCTGAAGGGTGTTTACACCGCCATCGACTTCCTGAAAGCGGCCAGAACGAAGAAAAACGAGTTTAAGCCCGGGAAGGCAGTTGTCATTGTCGGCGGCGGAGACGTGGCCATTGACTGTGCCGTAAGCGCCAAGCTTTTGGGTGCGGAAGACGTGAAAATCGTATATCGAAGAACATTGGAAGAAGCACCTGCTAACATGGATGAATGGCATTATGCCATGAATCTGGGTATCGGTGTTACCACCAACATGGCCCCCGCTGAATTGATGGGTGGCAAGAAGTTGGAGTATGCCGTATTCAATGGCAGAGATAAAAAATCCGGACTGAAACTGGCTTGTGATACTATCGTGTTTGCCATCGGTCAGAAACCGGAAGACATGAAAAAAATTACTTCTGCTAAGCTCAATGAAAAAGGTGGAATCGCAGCCAGAGCCAATGGAAAAACCAACTTGGCCAAAGTGTTTGCAGCCGGTGATATCGTAAATAATGGAAAGACGGTTGTAGAAGCGGTAGCAGAAGGAAAAGAAGCCGCTTATTCCATCATGAAATACTTGGAAAAGAAAGGGGTGAAATAGAATGGCAGTTAAGAAAGATTTATCCATAGAATACCTTGGTGTTCAATGTGAAAACCCCTTCTTCCTTTCATCTTCTCCGGTAGGTAGCGATTATGATATGGTTGCAAAATGCTATGAAGAAGGTTGGGGCGGTGTTTTCTACAAGACCATAGGCTTCTGGATTCCCGATGAATGTTCTCCCAGATTCGACCAGACCAATAAAGAGGGACTTCCTTGGGTTGGATTTAAGAACATGGAAATGATTTCCGACAAGCCTACGGAGTACAATTTCCAACAAATGAGAAAACTGAAGAGAGACTATCCCGACAAGATTATGGTGGCTTCCATCATGGGAGAAAACGAGAAGGAATGGCGGGAATTGGCTATTATGGCAGAGCAGGCAGAAGCGGATCTGATTGAAGGAAACTTCTCATGTCCTCAGATGACCACCCATGCCATGGGTTCTGATGTTGGAACCAACCCTGAGTTGGTGGAAAAATACTCCAAGGCGGTTTCTCAAGCAACGAAGGTTCCCTTTATTGCCAAGATGACCCCCAATATTACCACCATGGAAATAGCGGCCCAGGCTGCTGTCAGGGGTGGTGCAAAGGGAGTATCCGCTATCAATACCATCAAATCCATCACCAACATTGACTTTGAAAACAATACGGGGATGCCGGTGGTAGATGGTAAATCTTCGATTTCCGGATATTCCGGAGCGGCGGTTAAGCCCATTGCCCTGCGGTTTTGCGCACAGATGTTGCAAGATAAGAAGTTGAAGAATATACCAATTTCCGGTATTGGTGGAATTGAGACGTGGCGTGACGCGGTTGAGTTCTTGATGATTGGGTGTCGAAATGTTCAGGTAACCACTTCTATCATGCAGTATGGGTATCGCATTGTGGAAGACATGATTTCCGGAACCGCTCACTTCATGGACGAAAGAGGATATGAAAAGTTGGATGATTTCGTAGGATTGGCATTACCGAACCTGGTTCCTGCAGAGGAAATCAGAAGAACCTTTAAAATCCTGCCCAGCTTTGACATGAAGAAATGTATCGGTTGTGGACGTTGCTACATCTCCTGTTACGATGGTGCTCACCAAGCCATTGGATGGGATGAAAAGAAACGACAACCCATTTTGGATGAAAAGAAGTGTGTGGGATGTCATCTCTGTCTGAACGTATGTCCGGTTCAAGGTTGTATCGGGGCTGGAGATGTGAAGTGGCACAATGACAAGCTAAAGAAATGTGGCGATAAAAAGAGCAAGATTGCCATGAAGCATAATTACGAATAGGCCAGTAATTCAGATCAAATGTAAGCGAGGCTCATGATGAGCCTCGCTTTTCCCATCCGTGCATACATTGACAAATATCGGTTTTCTACTATAATGAAAACGTTACAAAAAGTATTATGTATTATTGTATGTACATGATTGAAAATTTATTGATTTCAAAATAGGGTATGTTACAATGGGTCAAGGAGAAATGAAATGGCAAAAGAAAAGATGAATTTTGAGGACGAACAGGTAAAATTAAAGTACAGGCACACCTCTTCTCATGTAATGGCACAGGCCATTAAACACTTGTGGCCGGAAGCGAAATTGGCCATTGGACCTGCTATTGAGAACGGGTTTTACTATGATATTGATTTGGATTATCGCATCACCGAAGAGGACTTTCCGAAAATACAAAAGGAAATGAAAAAAATAATCAGCGGGGCATATCCATTGGAGCGATTTGAGCTCCCTCGGGAAGAGGCCATGGAATACATGGAAAAGGAAGGGGAACCCTATAAGGTAGAATTGATTCGGGATTTACCGGAGGATGCGGTGATTTCTTTTTATCGTCAGGGGGATTTTACCGACTTATGTGCGGGGCCCCATCTTGACCATACAGGCCAGGTGAAAGCCATAAAATTGATGAGTGTGGCCGGCGCCTATTGGCGTGGGGATGAAAAGAACAAGATGCTGCAACGGCTTTATGGAACATCCTTCCCTACTGTGGAGGAGTTGGAAGAGTATTTAAACCGGTTGGAAGAAGCCAAGCGACGGGATCATCGAAAAATCGGGAAGGAAATGGATTTGTTCCTGCTTTTGGACGAAGGCCCCGGATTCCCCTTTTTTATGCCCAACGGCATGGTGATTCGAAATGAGTTAGAAGCCTTTTGGAGGCAGGAGCATCGAAAGAGAGGATACGAGGAAATTAAGACGCCGTTGATTCTATCGGAATCACTATGGCATACCTCGGGGCATTGGGATCATTATCAGAACAACATGTATTTCACCAAGATTGATGATGGGGACTATGCCATCAAGCCCATGAATTGTCCGGGTGCATTGCTATCCTATAAACGGAAAATGTACTCGTATCGTGATTTCCCCATGAGAGTGGGGGAATTGGGCCAGGTCCATCGCCATGAGCTATCCGGCGCATTGCACGGTCTCATGAGGGTAAGGACTTTCACGCAAGATGATGCTCACATTTTCGCATTGCCGGAACAGATCAAAGATGAAGTATTGGGCGTGTTCCGATTTATTGATTATGTATATAATGTATTTGGTTTTAAATATCATATTGAATTATCCACTCGACCTACGGACAGCCTAGGGTCTGACGAAGATTGGCAGATGGCAGAAACTGCGTTGAAGGAAGCCATGGATGGGGCCCAGGTGCCTTATGTTGTTAATGAAGGGGACGGGGCTTTTTATGGTCCCAAGTTGGACTTCCATTTAGAGGATTCCATCGGAAGAACCTGGCAGTGTGGAACCATCCAATTGGATTTTCAAATGCCCCAACGTTTTGACTTAACCTATGTGGGAGCAGACGGAGAAAAACATCGACCCATCATGATTCATCGAGTTATTTTCGGCTCCATCGAACGATTTATTGGAATTCTGATTGAGCATACGGCCGGGAAATTTCCCCTGTGGCTGGCACCGGTACAGGTGAGACTTTTGACGGTGACGGAGAAGTATGGGGAGTATGCCCAGAAGGTGGCTAAGATATTAGAAGATAACAATCTCCGTGTCCAAGTGGATCTTCGAAATGAAAAAATCGGATACAAGCTACGGGAAGCCCGGAACGAAAGGGTATCCTATATCGGGGTTATCGGAGAACGAGAAGAAGAGAGCGAGACACTGACCGTACGTTCCTCCAAGGCGGGGGAATTGGGAGAAATGTCCATTGAAGATTTTGCCGCCAAGCTGTGCGGGGAAATAGAGAATAAAGATATATAGGAGCGAAAGAGTTGAAGCTATTTGGGGATGGTACCACTCGGGGGATTCATGTAGAACATCATAAGAATACAAAGAACATGGTGACAGAAGCCATCGATCTGCCGGATCGAGTTTATCTATCCATGGTTCAACACATCGGGGTTCGTTGCAACCCCATTGTTAGTGTAGGAGAACATGTGGATGTGGGACAGCCGGTAGGAGATACGGACGTGTTTTTTAGTGCGCCGGTTCATGCCAGTGTTTCCGGTAAAGTGGTAGCCATCGAAAAAATCATGTCCATCATGGGAACCATGGATCGCCATGTGGTGATAGAGTCGGACGGGAATCAAAGCTTGTGGGGAGGAGTGCAGCCTCCCGTGGTGGAAAGTACTCCGGATTTTATTCAAGCGGTACGGGATAGTGGTATTGTAGGTTTGGGGGGAGCGGCTTTCCCGGTTAGTGTAAAATACAGCCCCCAAAATTTAGAGATGGTAGATACGCTGGTGGTGAACGGGGCGGAATGTGAACCCTATATCACCTCAGATTACCGTACTATGATGGAGGATGCCAACTACATCCTGGATGGAATTGAGACCATTATGAAATGGTTGGATTTGAAGGAATGCTATATTGGGATTGAGGATAATAAGCCGGAGGCCATCGCCAAGTTTTATGAAATGCTGGAAGGTAAATATAATATTCGTATCGTGATTCTAAAATCCAAATATCCCAGAGGTGCGGAGAAGGTTATCATTCGGGAAACCACGGGAAAGGTTCTGCTTCCGGGGAAACTGCCGGCAGATATCGGCGTGTTGGTTTCCAATGTAGCTACGGTGGGATTTTTGGGCAAGTATATGGCCACGGGCATCCCGTTGATTGATAAACGGATTACGGTGGATGGAGATGCAGTAGCCACTCCGAAAAATTTGCTGGTTCCCCTTGGAACCAAGATTTTTAAAGTCATCGAGGCTTGCGGAGGATATAAAGCGCCTCCCGCAAAAATCATCATGGGCGGTCCCATGATGGGGAGAGCCATTTATACCGATGGAAAGCCCATTATTAAAAATAATAATGCTATTTTGGCATTTGATA
>CALFUG010000237.1 GCA_937928455.1 uncultured Clostridia bacterium | reverse complement strand
CCCAACGATTTTGAAGTAGGGCAACGACATGGACTGGATAGTCCTGTCTGTATTGATATGGATGCCAAGATGACAAACTTGGCGGGGAAATATGAAGGTTTGGATCGATTTGAATGCCGAAAGGCCTGGGTTAAGGAGTTGGAGCAAGCGGGTTACTTGGTGAAGACGGAGGAAAAAGTCATTCCTACCGGAGGTTGTTACCGTTGCAATACCGTAGTGGAACCCATGCTTTCCGATCAATGGTTTGTGGCCATGGAAGAATTGGCAAAGCCGGCGATGGAAGTGGCAAAAAACGGCGAGCTTCAACACGTTCCGGACCGATTTGAGAAGATTTATTTACACTGGTTGGAAAATATTCGAGACTGGTGTATTTCCCGACAATTATGGTGGGGGCATCGGATCCCGGCATATTATTGCGATGATTGTCATCATATGATGGTGGCCAAGGACATGCCGTCCTCTTGTGAAAAATGTGGGGGAACCCTGAGACAGGACGAAGATGTTCTGGACACTTGGTTTTCCTCTGCTCTATGGCCGTTTTCCACGTTGGGGTGGCCGGAAAAGACGGAGGACTACCAGTATTTTTACCCGACGGATGTATTGGTGACCGGATACGATATTATCTTCTTCTGGGTTGTTCGAATGGTGTTTTCCGCTTTGGAAGCCACGGGTGAATCCCCTTTCCAATATGTGTACGTACACGGGTTGGTACGAGATGGAGAAGGGCGGAAGATGAGTAAATCTTTGGGGAATGGTATCGATCCCCTGGAGGTCATTGAGGAGTATGGAGCAGATGCACTGCGGTTTACATTAACAACGGGGGTGACGCCGGGTAATGACATGAGATTTAAATTGGATCGATTGGAATCCTCTCGAAATTTCGCCAACAAGCTATGGAACGCGTCCCGGTTTGTAATCATGAATTTGACGGACGAGGAAGGGAATTTTCTGGAAATGTCTTCCCATGCGTTGAAGGACGAAGACCGGTGGATTCTTCATCGGGTCAATGAAGCGGTTTCTTATACCACCCGGATGATGGAGAAGTTTGATTTAGCGTTGGCGGGTCAACGAGTTTATGAACTAATATGGAATGAGTTCTGTGACTGGTATATCGAGCTGGTGAAAGAGAGACTATATGGTGGGGACGAAGAAGACAAGAAGGTGGCTCGATGGGTGTTGGTGGAGGTGCTTCGAGAGCAATTGCGACTGCTGCATCCCTTTATGCCTTATATCACCGAAGAAATATGGAGTTATTTGCCACGCATAAAAAGGGAAGATAATCCGGAAGGATTTCTGATATGTGATGAGTGGCCTCTTTTCAAGGAGGAAAGATGCTATGAGAGCGCAGCGTTGCGAATGGAAAAAGCCATGGAAGTAATTCGTGTCATTCGGAATATCCGAGCAGAGGCGGACGCCCCCATGAGCAAAAAATTAAAGGCAGTTTTGTTTGTGGAAGAAAACACCAAAGAGCTTTTGGAACAAGGACTGGCTTATGTGAAAAATTTGGGCAACATGTCAGAAATTCAGCTGACGACGAAAAAAGAAGAAATTCCGGAGGATGCCATGAGTGGAGTTATGGAGGGTGCATCCCTGTACATTTCCAGGGATGATTTGCTGGATTATGAAGCGGAGTATCAACGACTGACCAAAGAAAAAGCCCGCCTTGAAAAAGAGGTGGAGCGAGTAAGGAACAAGCTGGCCAACTCGGGATTTTTAGGCAAGGCTCCACGAGAAGTGGTTCAAGAAGAAGAAGAAAAACAGATAAAGTATGAAGATATGCTGAGAAAAGTGCTGGAAAATTTAGAGTCGGTGGAAAAGAAAAAATCATGACAACAGCCACGATGGAACGAATCAATGAATACAATCGATTTGGAAGCAAGCTGGGTTTAGAACGAATGGAAAAGCTGATGGAGCTTCTTGGGAATCCCGAAAAGGAGCTGGCGGTGATACATGTAGCCGGCACCAATGGAAAAGGATCCGTATGTAGATATATTTACGAGGTGCTATTGGAAAACCAATATCGTGTGGGACTCTATATTTCTCCCTTTCTGGAGGTTTTTAATGAGCGTATGGAAGTGGGGGGTCAAAGAATATCAGATGTGGAATTGGAGCGGCATACGAATCGAGTTCTGGAAGCCGCAGAGATTTTACAGTCCCGGGGGGAAGAGTCTCCAACGGAGTTTGAAATCGTAACCGCCATTGCATTTTCCTTTTTCCAGGAGCAACAGTGTGATTTTGTAGTGCTGGAGGTGGGGTTGGGAGGTTCCGGAGATTCCACCAATGTGGTGGAGAACCCCTTGATGACCGTCATTACTTCCATTTCCTATGATCATATGGATCGATTGGGAAATACTTTAGAAGAGATTGCAGGGGAAAAGGCGGGTATCATTAAAGAAGGTGTCCCTTGTGTGAT
>CALFUG010000236.1 GCA_937928455.1 uncultured Clostridia bacterium | reverse complement strand
ATCAAAACGATGAATATAGACCTATTATATCCTTCCTCACCGCCGGAACAATATTTACGACCCATATTTCCCTCATCTTTTCTTTCAAAAAGAAATAAAGTTCGAAGTATAGCGAACTTTATTCGATTAAATTTATGCATATGTACGTATTAACTCATATATTTGATTTCAGTCCCCGCTTTTGTTCGGCTCTATTCTTCTTTCTTCGGCTCTATTCTTCCCGGAAAACCACCTCTCCTTCCCGGATTATTTGAATGACTGCCAGAGATTCCACTCGATGGCCTTTCTCCCTCAATCGCTTGGCGCCCCCCTGAAATTCTTTCTCAATCACCGCCCCCACACCCAGCACTTGGGCGCCACTTTGACGGCATAATTCGCACAATGCCATGGCAGCTTCTCCATATGCCAAAAAATCATCCACAATCAATACTCGATCTTCCGGACCCAAAAGACTTTTGGAAACCCGCAGTGTAGATACAATACCCTTGGTAAAGGATTTGGCAGGTGCACAGTAATAGCCTTCCACCAGAGTGTTGGGTGCCGCTTTTTTGGCAAAAAGAACGGGAATTCCTCCAAAAGACTTGGCGGTCTCACAGGCAACCGCAATGCCACTGGACTCCACCGTGAGAATTTTGGTGGGTTGAACGTCTTCATAACGTCGTCCCAGTTCTTTCCCGATTTCTTCTAAAAAAGGAATGTCGATTTGATGGTTCAGAAAGCCGTCCACCTTGATGATATCTGTTCCGATGGCTTTCCCCTCCGCCAGAATTTTTTTACGCAAACTCTCCATATCCACCTCTCCTTTTCATATGCTTTGGGTCATTATATCACCTGCCCCGCCAAGAAGGAAGAATTCTTGGCAAAGTAATCATTGTCACAACTTCCCTATTGCAAGAAGGGAAATTCTTGTGTTATAATTCATCTTGCGTTGAGGAGAAAACAAAACAACAATCCTTCTCTACATATGCGGATATGGCGGAATTGGCAGACGCGCACGGTTCAGGTCCGTGTGAAGGCAACTTCATGAAGGTTCAAATCCTTTTATCCGCACCAGGAATCGGAGTCTTTTATAAAAGACTCCGATTTTCTTTTTGCTTTTTAAAATATTACATTTCTCTGTTGACAAGTGAAAACAGCTGTGATATTTTACTTATGCAGTTAATTAGTCTACTAACTAACTAATATCCTAAGAAAGGAAGCGGAAAGAATGGCACAACTAACGGAGCATGCCCCTATTTTCCAGCAAATAGCCGAATTATTGGAAGATGCCATCCTCAGTGGGGCATATGGTGAAGAGACGCAAATCCCTTCCATTACGGAGTTCGCCACGACGTACAAGATAAACCCGGCCACCGCATTAAAAGGTGTCAACCTTCTTGTGGAAGAAGATCTTCTTTACAAACGGCGAGGGTTGGGAATGTTTGTCCGGGAAGGAGCCAAAGCAAAACTTCTAAAGAAGCGGAAGGAAGCCTTTGCCTTGGCCTATATCACCCCTTTGATAAAGGAAGCCATTCGATTGGAGCTTTCCAAAGAGGATGTGCAGGAAATGTTGGAAAGGAGATGGACGTAATATGTCAATTGAAATCGTCAATATCACGAAGCAGTTTGGAAAAACCACCGCCCTGGATCGAATAAACCTTACCATTGAGTCAGGGCAAATATGTGGCTTGCTTGGGAATAACGGAGCCGGTAAAACCACCTTGTTCCGGCTGATTGCCAACCATATTTTCCCCAGCCAGGGAAACATTCTGGTGGATGGCGAAGAAGTTTGGGACAATGACTCCATCCTGGGGAAAATGTTTTTGGTCAGTGAGGGTACCCTCTACCCGGAAAGCATGAAGGTAAAGGACGGTTTTCGCAGCGCCGCCATATTCTACCCTTTCTTTGATATGAAAAGAGCGCATCAATTATCGGAAATGTTTCAGTTGCCACTCAAAAAGAAAATATCCGGCCTCTCCACGGGCTATGCCACCATCTATAAGCTGGTTTTGGCTTTGAGTGTCAATACTCCTTACTTGTTGTTGGACGAACCCGTATTGGGATTGGATGCCAGCCATCGTGACTTGTTCTATCGATTGTTGGTGCAAAAGGTGGCAGAAGATCCTTGTACCGTGCTTTTGTCCACCCATCTTATTCAGGAAGTCGCCTCCCTGGTGGAACAAACGATTATTATTCAAGATGGTCGCATTGTAAGGGATGGGTTGAAAGATCAGTTGCTGGAAGAGTGGTCCATAATAACCGGTCCCTCCTCAAAGATGGATGAATGGGCTACCGGGAAAACTCTGATTGGTAAAACCAACTTGGGTGGACTGGCAACCGCATACTTAGAAGGATCCCAAAAACGAGAAGATTTACCCTTGGGATTCACGCAAGAAAGGCTGACTCTCCAGGATTACTTTATCCTACTCACCAATGGAGGTATTAAATCATGAAAGAAATAAATTTAAAACCCATGTTGACTTTTCAAGGGAAAGACCTTGCCAAAGCATTTGTGGTATTTTGGCTCATCATATTTGTGGTAACCTCAGCGGTTATCATTATGGTACGCGTGTTTCTGCCACAGGAGTCCGTCACCAATAGTCAATTTTCCATTTATGAAGTGGCCGGTTTTGTCATGGCCTTGGTAACCGGAATCGTCGCCATGAGGGAAGATCTACGAATGGCCCTTCAGCACGGTATCGGCAGACCCACCTTCTTTATCTCTCACCTGATTACCTCTCTTCTGATGGCCATGCTGCTTTCATTGGGAGGAATGGTTCTTACCTACCTGGGTTCCTGGTTTCTCACAGGATTTGATGAGCTGACCATTCAGCCCCTCTACCACACGGTATTCCATTCCCATGAAAGCATGGTGGCGGGTGGAACTGCTTTCGTGGAAAACAGAGCCTTCGATTTCTCTCTATACTTCATTGGCCTTGGGTTAGGTACTTTTCTTTCCATCTTGTTCTATCGGTTGAACAAACCATGGAACATCGCTTTTGCTGTGGCTTTGCCCGTGTCCTTCATCCTTCTAGTCAGTTATGCGGCCCCTGGGCCAGCCGAAAGTCCAACTCCCTTCCCTCCGGGACCCTGGACCGTGGCCTTCTGGATGATCATTATTTCATGTTTTTTTATGGCCATCAGTTGGTTGCTTTTGCGAAAAGCTTCCGTGAAACCGATTTAGATAAAGCTGGCGCCATATAATTACGAAAAATAGTGTGTCCTCCCGTAAGAATTTCGCAAGAATCACGAAAGAGATTCTTAAATAGACAAAAGTAGAGTCCCTTGATATGATAGATTCATAAGAAAAAACGCATTAATATGAAGCGTAACGAAAAGAAGAGGTTAATAGATTATTATGGAAAAGAAACTGTACAAGTCAGAAGATAACAAAATACTATTTGGAATTTGTGGAGGAATCGGGGAATATTTTGACATCGATCCCGTCATCATACGGCTCATTTTAGTGGTATTAATTTTCTTGGGATTCTCCGGGGTTTTTGCCTATATCATTGCGGCCTTTGTAATCCCTAGAAGACCGGATGCCGTAGTGCACACCTCCACCTATCATAAGGAGCCCACTTCCGGGGATTCCCCTCCATCCGCTCCAGGGAAAGAAGATGAGACCAAGCCAGGCATCATCAAAGCGTATGAGGGCACTTACATAGTCGAAAAAGAAGAACCAAATTCCAAATAATGCTGCCATCAAAAACTGGGGAAACCATTCCCATAAGGCCTGACGTATCCACACATAAAAGCGCACCCTTTGAGGTGCGCTTTTTGATGACACATGTGGCTTCTATTGATATTTTTCCGCCAAGATTCGTCCCACCAGAACACCACTGGCGCTGGCTTGAGATAGAGAATGGGTCACGCCGGAACCATCTCCCAGAACATAAAAGTTCTTAATACTGGTTTCCAAATTGTAATCCACCTCTACCTTGGAGTTATAGAATTTGACCTCTACTCCATATAGAAGAGTATCTTCATTGGCAGTGCCAGGGGCAATCTTATCTAGCGCATAAATCATTTCAATAATATTGTCTAACTGCCTTTTGGGAATCACCAGAGATAAATCTCCCGGCGTGGCCTTCAACGTGGGGCGGGTGAAACACTTTGCCATCCTTCGTTCGCTGCTCCTACGACCCTTCACCAAATCTCCAAATCGCTGCAACAAAACACCGCCGCCCAGCATATTGCTCAGCCTGGCAATGGATTCCCCGTACTCATTGGAATCCCGGAAAGGCTCCGTGAAATTATTGGACACCAAAAGGGCAAAATTCGTATTCTCCGTTCGCAAGGATGGGTCCGCATAACTGTGGCCGTTCACCGTCACAATCCCGTTGGTATTTTCCGCCACCACTTCCCCATAGGGATTCATACAAAAGGTTCTCACCATATCATTGTATTTGTCCGTTTTGTAAACCAGTTTGCTTTCATATACATCGTCGGTGATATGCTTAAAAATGACCGCGGGAAGCTCCACTCGCACCCCGATATCCACCCGATTATTCTTTTGCCCGATACCCAGTTTTTCGCATACCTCTCCGTTCCATTTGGAACCGGACCGACCGGTGGCCATGACCAGATTGTCGCAAAAATATTCATCTCCCTTATTGGTAATCAGCTGGAAACTGCCATCCTCCAGAACGTTTACCTTCTCTACAGTGGTATAGAACTTGATTTCCACCCGGTCCTTGCTGTAATCAAACATCTTCTGCAATATTTGAAAGTTTCGGTCGGTGCCTAAATGTCGCACCTTGGCATCCAAAAGCTTCAAATTGTTCTGTAAGGCCAGTCTTCGCAAATCCGAGTTGCCGGTGCTATACAATTTAGCCTCACTGCCTCCCATGTTACAGAGAACCTGATCCACATATTCCATGAGCTCTAGGGCATGGTCCACACCTACATAGGAATGCAAATCACCACCAAATTCCGTGGTAATATTATATTTTCCGTCCGACAAAGTGCCCGCACCCCCGTAGCCACTCATAATGTGGCAGGGGTTGCATTTGATGCAGGTTTCTGTCTTCCCCAATTTGATAGGACATGCTCTGCTTTCCAAGGGCGCACCCTTATCCAACATCAGCACCGTCGCTTTATTTTCCAATTTCGTCAACTCATAAGACAAGAACACCCCACTGGCGCCTGCCCCGATTACGATGACGTCATATTTGTTCATGAGAATCCTCCTTCTTACCGCATTTCCCAAGGCCACGATGATTATTATACCACAATCTCCCCCATATTATGCTATAATAATCCGAGAATCTTAGGAATCCTTACGGGAGGTGTCACATGAATTCATTCAAAGATTGGGTCAAAAAAAGAGAACCGAAAGCATTTGCCTTCGGCATCTTTTTATTGATATTGTCTGTTTTTACCCTGGTGGGTTGGATGGCCAGAGGTTTCGAAACCTACTATGCCACCGGCTTTATACTTTTTCTATTCTTTGGCTTGGCCATGGTTCGAAAAAGCAGAAGAATATAAACGGAGTCTTACTCTTCTTCCGCCACGATTTTATCGAACTCGGCCACTACTTTTTCAAACTCGGAATCATCATCAATGTCCACGAGTTCGAATTCGTCTTCGCCGATTTCATTGTATCCATAGATGTAAACATCGTCAGATTCATCCAACGGGATTAAGGCAATGTATTCCTTTCCTTCTACATCGAATACACCCATAATCTCACATTCTACGTCTTCACCATCTTCAAACTCCAAAGTGATGATATCTGCTTCTTCCACTTCTAATTCTTGTTTTTCTTTATCTGTCATGTTGTTCCTCCATATCCCCAAAGGTTATCTTGGGTACACTATACCACGGGAAAACCATCGAATCAATTGAAATATTCATAAATTTTCCGGGCCAATTTCTCATGAATCCCTGGCACTTCCATCAGCTCCGCCAATGATGCGGATTGCACCTTCTCCAGTTTTTTAAAATGTCCCATAAGTGCATTTCGTTTGGCGGGACCCACTCCCGGGATTTGATCCAACACCGAGGTTTCCATCCGTTTCTCCTGGCGATGCCGATGATACTCTATGGCAAATCGATGCACCTCTTCCTGCATAACCCCCACCTGGCGATAAAGCTCCCGGTCTTTCTTCAACTCTCGTTCCGTCCCCCTCCACAAAAGAGCTCTGGTCCGATGGCGGTCATCTTTTATCATCCCCAACACCGGAATGTGCAATCCCAGTGCTTCTATCACCTTTTCAGCCGAAGAGACCTGCCCTTTTCCCCCGTCCATCAATATATAGTCCGGCAAGGGTACAAACCCTGCATCTTCTGCCAAGCCCCGGGAAAGCCTACGATACAACACCTCCTGGAGAGACCCTACATCGTCCACCCCCTCTGTCCGTACCCGAAATCTTCGGTATGCTTTCTTAAGGGGCTTTCCACCGGTAAAAACCACCATGGCCCCCACCGAGTCCACACCCCCTGTGGTGGAAATATCATAAGCTTCCACTCGAACCTGTATATCCCTACTGGGATCACCGGTTCCCGTCCATTCCCGTAACGTCCTTCCCAGATAAGAAGCTCTCTCCATTTTTGCCCGTTCCAATTCCAGGTTGGCTTCATCCCGGGCCTCCATCTCCGCGCTCTTTCGAACCGCCTTGGCAACGGGGCTATTGGCCAGTTCCAGTATGGCCTCTGCCGCCGAAATCAGATCTCTGTAATAAGCCGCCTCTTCAAAGGCCATCTGTTCCGATGCTTCTTTCATTTTCTTCTTCAACCCACCAATCAAGGGTTTTTTCCGTCCGGAAAGAAAATCCATCACGGCATCCACGGATTTCCGGTACTCCCCTTGGGACACCTGGCCTCTGCAAATACCCTGACACTGGTGAATGTGGTAGTTCAAACAGGGACGATAGGTCTTCTCCTCTAGCTGGAATTGAGTAGAACAACGCTTTAACCCATATATTCCGTTCAGCAGATCCACCATCTGGGTCACCGCCGCCGCATTGGCAT
>CALFUG010000235.1 GCA_937928455.1 uncultured Clostridia bacterium | reverse complement strand
ATAGTTTCCAAAGAAAAGAGAGCCGTCTTTTGGGACGGCTCTCTTTCTATGAAAAAAACCACAAACGGCAGAAAGATTACTCGCTGACTTGATAGGTATCACGCTTTGCATAATGAGTGTGAAGGAGTTTGTGAGACAGGTGGCCGTTGGGTTCCCCAAGGAAGTCTCGATACAAAGCAGATACCTCATCATTTTTATGGGATTTTCTTTCCGGCAATCGTTGATCTTCGCTATAGAGCGCTTTGGCTCTTTCTGAACGAGGATCCACATCCATTCTAGTTTTGGAAGAGACGATGGACTGTCCTCCTCCGTGTACACAGCCTCCGGGGCAAGCCATAATTTCGATGAAGTGCACATCTACTTCGCCTGCCTTAATGGAATTTAATAGCTTGGCCGCATTGGCGGTACCGTGAGCTACGGCTACTTTTACTTCCTGGTATTCATTATTGATGGGCAATACTACACTGGCAAACCGGATGCCTTCCAAACCACGAACGGTGTTGTATTCGATGTCCGGTAAATCTTGCTCCGTGAGAATATCCGCTACGGTTCGAAGAGCCGCTTCCATAACACCGCCGGTTGCTCCAAAGATTACGCCTGCTCCCGTGCCTTCTCCCATGAGAGGATCCGGGTTTTCGTCGGGCAGGGCATCAAACTGAATGCCGGCCTGTTTAATCATATCTCCCAACTCACGAGTGGTGATGGAATAGTCCACATCCGCCAGACCATCTACTTGCATTTCTGGACGATTACACTCTGACTTTTTGGAAGTACAAGGCATAATAGAAACGCTGACGATTTTGCTGGGCTCGATTCCCATTTTTTCTGCGAAATAGGATTTGGCCAATGCGCCAAACATTTGCTGTGGAGATTTACAGGTAGATAGATTGTCCAGAAATTCCGGATAATTCATTTCACAGAATCGAATCCAGCCGGGGGAACAGGAGGTAATCATGGGCAACTTTCCGCCTTTCATGACACGATTGATAAATTCTGTTCCTTCCTCCATGATGGTTAAGTCTGCGGAAAAGTTCGTGTCAAACACTTTGTCAAAGCCCAATCTTCTCAGGGCGGCATACATTTTTCCGGTTACCGGGGTGCCAATGGGCATTCCAAATTCTTCGCCCAAAGATGCCCGAACGGCAGGGGCTTCCTGAACCACAACGTATTTCTCCGGATCTGCCAAGGCGTCAAAGACATCGTCGATATATTGACGTTCTCTTAAGGCAGCTACGGGGCATGCTTCGATACATTGGCCGCAATAGGTGCAGTTCACATCTCGCATGCTGAAGTCAAAAGCAGGAGCCACTTCGGTTTTAAAGCCCCGGTTGGTGAAGTCCAGAACACCAATGCCCTGTACGTTTTTACAAGTGGAGATACATCTTCCGCAAAGAATGCATTTGGATGTGTCCCGGATAATGGAGGGAGAAAGGTCGTCTAGTTTGGTTTCCCTTCGTTCTCCTTGGAAACGAACTTCATTAATCCCAAGTTCTTCACAAAGCTGTTGCAACTCACATGTGTGATTTCTTTTACAGGTAAGACATTCTCGGTTATGATTGGCAAGAATCAGTTCTACGTTGGTCTTGACCGCTTTTCGAACACGAGGAGTGTTGGTGCGTACGGTCATACCTTCGGCTACTTGCAGTACACAAGAAGCAGGCAGGTTACGCATGGGCACGCCGTTGATGTCCACCTCTACCACACAAACCCTACAGGCTGCGATTTCATTTACGTCTTTCAGGTAGCATAGGGTGGGGATTTTGATGCCGGCTTCTTTGGCCGCCATCAATACAGTGTAGTCCTTGGGGACGCTGACTGGAATGCCGTTGATGGTTAAATTCACTCTTTCCATGGTTTTTCTCTTCTCCCTTCTACTGGATCACAATGGCGTTAAATTTACATGTTTCCATGCACACGCCGCATTTGATGCATACATCTGGGTTGATGCGATGCTGTTCTTTTACATTCCCTACGATAGCGCCTACCGGGCATTTTCGAGAACAGAGGGTACAACCGGTACAAGCGTCGGTGATGTAGTAACCTAGCAATGCTTTGCAAACACCAGCTGGACATTTATGATCAATGACGTGGGCCTCGTACTCATCCATGAAGTGGGCCATGGTAGACAGGACCGGGTTGGGAGCTGTCTGACCCAATGCGCATAGTGAGGTGAGGCGAATATTTTCTGCCAGGTCTTGAAGATCCAACAAGTCGGATGGTTCTCCCTTTCCTGCCGTAATTTTATTGAGGATTTCTAACATTCTTTTGGTTCCTTCTCGACAAGGAGTGCATTTTCCGCAAGATTCATCTACGGTGAAGTCTAAAAAGAATCGTGCGATATCCACCATACAGTTGTCTTCGTCAATGACGATCATTCCCCCGGAACCCATCATGGAGCCGATGGCCACCAGGTTGTCAAAGTCAATGGGAGTATCCAGGTTTTCTGTGGTGATGCAGCCGCCGGAAGGACCGCCGGTTTGTACGGCTTTTAAGGCTTTACCTTTGGGACAGCCCCCTCCGATTTCATAAACAACTTCTCGTAAGGTGATTCCCATAGGGACTTCCACCAACCCGGTGTTGTTGATTTTGCCGCCCAAAGCGAATACTTTGGTTCCGGTAGACTTTTCCGTTCCGAAGCTACGGAACCAATCAGATCCTCTTAATATAATTTGGGCCACATTGGCCAGTGTTTCTACGTTGTTGATGCAAGTGGGCTTGCCCCAAAGACCTCTGTTGGCAGGGAAAGGAGGTTTGTTTCTTGACATACCCCTTTTCCCTTCAATAGAGGCGATGAGAGATGTTTCTTCTCCACAGACAAAGGCGCCCGCTCCTAACCGGATCTCAATGTCAAAGGAAAAGTCCGTGCCGAAAATATCTTTGCCCAGAACCCCCAGTTCCTTCGCCTGTGCGATAGCAATTTTTAGCCTTTGCACGGCAACTGGGTACTCAGCACGAACATATACATATCCTTTGGTGGCTCCGATTGCGTAACCGCCAATGGCCATGGCTTCTAACACTGCGTGGGGGTCTCCTTCCAATACGGAACGATCCATAAAGGCTCCGGGATCCCCTTCATCTGCATTACAGATGATATATTTTTGGTCTGCCTGATTGGGTGCAGCAAAGCTCCACTTGAGTCCGGTAGAGAAACCGGCGCCGCCGCGACCTCTTAGACCGGACTTTTTCATTTCTTCAATGACTTGTTCCGGTGTCATTTCTAAAACGGCCTTGGCGAGAGCTTGGTACCCATCCATGGCAATATATTCCGAGATGTCTTCTGGGTTGATTAAACCACAGTTACGAAGAACCACTCGTTTTTGTTTCTTGTAGAAATCTAAATCCTCTAATGTTTTTAATTCGCCACCTACGGTATATTCTTTTACCGGCTGTCCGGCAACCAGATGTTCTTCCACGATTCTTTTGGCTTTTTCTTCATCCACATGAACGTAGGTCACCTTTTTCCCGTCTGGGGAAATGACTTCTACGATGGGCTCGTAGGTGCACATACCAATACAACCGGTGGGTTTTACAGTGACATTGGCTAGGTTTCGGCTTTCTGCTTCACTTTTCAGCAGGTTATAAACCGGCCGAGCGCCCGCCGAAAGACCGCATGTAGCCATTCCCACCACCACGCGATACCCGTCTTTGGCGTAGAACTGATCCATAGATTTGTTTTGATACTCTTTTATTTCTTGAATGGATTTCATGCTACTGTGCCCCCTGTTTCTTATATTTTTCAATAATAGCCGGAATTCCGCTAACATCTTCCAATTGTGCGTACACGTCATCATCGATCATCATGACGGGAGCCAAACCACAGCAACCAAGGCAACGAGTGGCTTCCAATGTGAACAAACCGTCGGAAGTGGTCCCTCCGGCCTCTACTTCCAATGCCTCCGCGCACTTGTCTAGAACGGCCTGTGCTCCTTTGACGTAGCATGCGGTGCCCAAACAAACGCTCACTTTGTGTTTTCCTTTGGGGGTCAGGTTGAATTGGCTGTAAAAAGTGGAAACGCCATATAACTCAGCAACGGGCACTTTTATTTTTTCGGATATAAACTTCTGGACCTCTAAGGGCAGATATCCGAAGATATTTTGTGCTTCCTGGAGTACGGGCATGGTTATCCCGTCTATTCCGGAAAGGGAATCGATGTAACTATCTAGTTTTTCAAATCTTGGATCGTCCAAGGGAATGGACAAATCACCACTAACTTGCTGCATGACATGCTCTCCTTTGCTCTTTTAGGTTCATTCTCATTTTTTGATATTGTTTGTGATTAAATTAACACTACATCTCCAATAGCATACTACCACACCCGGGGAAGAGTTTCAAGGGAACCAAGGAATATGTTGTTAAAATATTACCAATATAATGGAAAAAACTCGAAATTCAAGAAAACCAAAGAAGTCGATAGTATAATGGAGCAAAATAGTTATTTTACAGGGACAAAAATGTAATTTTTCCTTGAAAATCTACTAAAATAATAGTGGAAATATGGATGAATTG
>CALFUG010000234.1 GCA_937928455.1 uncultured Clostridia bacterium | reverse complement strand
ATCTACTCTTACTTGGAAGGACAGGATTCAAATTCCTATAGCGGGGGCGTGGATATCAGTGATTATGTGTTGCCGGCCACCGGCACCGGGGCCGGAGGATTGTTCACTGCCTTGATGAAAGGAGACGGGGTGAAAGCCAGGGAATTGGCGGAAGGATTGGTTTCTGGAGGAGCAATTATTCCCACTACTTCTGTTTCCACCTATGCCATGCAGGTGTTGGCCTTGGAGGCATACAACAGAAGTAGCGGTGTAACGGCCGTACTGTATAGCACTACGGGAGCCATCGACTACTTATTGGATGCACAGGACGAATCCGGAGGCTACACGGCGTGGGGAAGCACGTCTTTCGACGATTCCGGGTTGGCCTTGGCGGCATTATCTCTGCCCGCCTTTTCCGGACATCCTACCATCGATACGGAGAAAACCGCTTTGATTGATTGGCTGAAAGAGGGCCAATCTCCTTCCGGGGCATTCGCTGCCTTTGGATCGGACAGCGCCAATTCCACGGCATGCGTTTTGTATGGATTGGTGGCTAGTGGAGATACTTTGGCCACTTGGACCACCCACCCCGCCTTGGGGCTTTTAGATTCCGGAATCTACAGCGATGAACAGGGGTGGTATACTTCATGGTCCGGTGCCTGGGACGCATACTCTACCAAACAAGCCACATTAGCATTGGTGGATGTGAAGAAAGGGAATTCTTTCTATGCCAATTTGGAATTGAATCAAACCCATTACATCAGTACCTCCATGCAAATGGTCAAACCCGATGGTTCTTATGTGGAAAAGCAGGTAACGGTGCCCACCGGGTCTTCTTTGAACTTTGTGGCAGGGAAAGTATCCGGTTCTGCTATTTCAGGTGGTTTTTCCTATTATGAAGAGGGAGCAGAGGCTTCAACAGTAGGGGATGGTAGCACCTTGTTGGCGGTGGCCGATGGCTTTGATGGCATCGTCTATTTCTCCCATGGAGAAAGCGGTTTGAATATTCCCGGGGTTTCTATTGGATTCGGTGCTACAGTGGGATTCACGATAAAATACCTGGAACTGTCTTCCGGGGCTATTACCCCCTTGACGGGTGCTTCTGTTGATGTGAATGGGGACGGGTTTGGAGACTTGGTTACCGATGATTGGGGGCGTATTTCCTTATCGCCCATTGAAGCGACCACAGAGTTGGAAGTGCTAACCACATCTTCCCCCCCTCTGCACGCAGCCCTCTTGCCGGCTCAAATTTTGATGACCTCTGGAGGAACCCAAACCAAAACCGTATCGGTACGAGTGGAAGGGCCTACTGCCAATGTAGTCCACTATTCCGCCTTTGACGTAGTGGGGGACGGAACCAAACAACTGACAGCGGGAGATGCGGTAACTCAGGTGCTTTCTACGGCCGGGGTATCCTATACCTACAGTGGCGGATATTTGAGCCAGGTAAACGGTATCACCGCCGGGTCTGTCACCGCCGGGTCATATGATCCACCGTATTACGACGGTTGGGTCTATTTTATGAATGGAGTGGCCGGCTCCGGGTTGGGAAGCCAGATAATCCAGGATGAAGACGATATCATTGTGTACTATGGATATTATCCGGGGTGGGGGACAGATTTGGTGTCCGTGGAGGCGGAAGTCAGCGGCGGCGGGGTCACCCTTACCCTATTGAGTGGAAGTACTCCCGTTTCGGGGGTGGCAGTGAGTTGGGATGGAGTGGATTTGTCTTCTTTGACAAATGCCCTGGGACAAGTGACCATTGAAGGAGTATCCCCCGGTGCCTACACCGTTCAGATTTCAAAGACAGATGACCATGGGGTTCCTCAAGTGGTGCGGTTTGCTTCCGGCACAGCCATAACCATAACAGATACCGGAGAATCCTCTCAGGAAGATGGTGCGGGATTAACAGTAACAGCACAGGAAGTATTTTTGACCGTAAAAGGATTACGAGGACAAACCTTGTATTCCAGAACCGGCCAACCCTATTATGTAGGAATTACGGCGCGGGATGTTTTGGACAGCACTTCCTTGTCCGTGAGTGGAACCAGAGCCTACGTGACGGGCATTAACGGGTTGCATGAATTTGATAATGGGGAAAACTCCGGATGGTTATTTACCGTTAATGGGGGCGTGGCGGGAACCACCGGGGCCAACAGTTATCGACTTTCCATCGGGGATGAAGTTGTGTGGTACTACACCAGTGATTATACACAGGATCCGGGGTCTTCTGCCTGGAAGGCCCAGAACCAGGGGGAAACCCCTTCTTTTGAAGCG
>CALFUG010000233.1 GCA_937928455.1 uncultured Clostridia bacterium | reverse complement strand
TAAAAATCCATGTACCCGCTGCCATCGACCGCATCTTCTCGACCAACCCGATTGCAGGCACATACATAGAAGTTGTTGTGGATTCCATGTCCCCGGATGGAGTCTACCCAGGTCTGAGAGGTATCCAAATCCGGGTTGTCCGGTTCGGACCCAATGGCGGAGGGGTAGAATACAAAGTCGGCACCCTTTAAAGCCAGTATTCGAGTGGGCTCCGGGAACCATTCATCCCAACAGATGAGCACTCCAAAGGTTCCGTATTTTGACTTGAAAACCAGATAGGGAGAATCTCCCGGGGTGAAGTAGTATTTTTCAATATACTGGGGTCCTTCCGGAATGTGATGTTTTCGATAATTCCCTAAGAAAGTCCCGTCGGCATCAAACACCGCGGCGGAGTTATAATAAACACCGTCCATGGCATACTCATAATAGCAACTAATGATGACCACATCCAGTTCCTTGGCCAGACTCTGCATCTTCTGGTTGGTGGGCCCGTCCACCGGCTCCGCCCAATCGTACTTGGTATAGTCGATAATCTGAGCAAAATATTGTCCATTAAAAAGCTCTTGCGTACAAATAATTTTAGCGCCCATCTCAGCCAAAGCCCGGACTTGTTCTTCGGCTTTTTTCATGTTTTCGGATCGGTCCGGCACGCAGTGAAATTGGGTCATTCCAATTTTTACTTTACCTTTATTCATAATGGATATGCCTCCTTTCGCATTTCTCTCATCATAACCGATTGTCCCTTGAATTTCAACGGGCGAAAGAAATATGGGGAAACCTTAAGTGGCTTTTCTCGAAAAATAATACTTTGTACTCCTATGGATAATACAATGGGAGTATATTCAAAACAAGAGGGGTTTTTGGTTGAGATTTCACGGGGATGATAGTAGAATATCCTTGTGAATAGTGTGAAAACTTCGAAAACTCGAAGTTTTCCACAAAAAGTTCGGCAAAAGCGAAACACGAAACGGAAAGGAAGGAGGGATAAGAATCGCCTTATTCAGTTCAGCTGTCTTAGATACGAGGCGGCTGTTCGCGGGAATTTAGTTAGAGGAGGACGAACATGGATCATTTTGGAGCATTAAGTTTGATTCCGGCATTGGTCGTTATCGTTACTGCATTGTTGACGAGACGGACATTAGAGCCCCTACTACTGGGATCAATCGTTGGATTTATTATTTTAGAGGGGACTGGATTTTTTTACGCCTGGCTGGATGCCGTTTATGTGGTAATGATGGATGCCACTACAGCTTGGGTTATTCTGGTTTGTGGTCTATTTGGAAGCTTGGTGGCATTGTTGGAGAAATCAGGAGGAGCCAAAGGCTTTTCCAGTTTAGCCTCCAAATATCTAAAAAGCAGAAAATCTTCTTTGATCGGCACTTGGATTTTGGGAATTATCGTTTTTATTGATGATTATTTGAATGCGTTGGCAGTAGGTACTGCCATGAGAAGAATTACGGACAATTATGGAGTTCCAAGAGAATTTTTGGCTTATGTTATTAACTCCACCGGCGCTACCGTTTGTGTACTAATTCCCTTTTCCACATGGTCTGCTTTTATGGCAGGACAGTTGGAATCTTCCGGCGCCGCAGAA
>CALFUG010000232.1 GCA_937928455.1 uncultured Clostridia bacterium | reverse complement strand
GTCGCCTTAAGGGCCATGGAAAAAATAGGACAGATGGGTCTCTCCAATGTGGCGGTGGTTCCCCAATATGTAAGAGATGTACGAGATTGGTTTGGGCAGGGGGAATTGGCGGCCATCTATTTAAACTTTAGCGATCCATGGCCCAAGGATCGTCATGAAAAGCGAAGGCTTACGTCGGCTGGATTCCTGGAAGGATATCGTCATGTGTTGGAAAAAGACGGCTTCCTCCAAATGAAAACAGATAATGACGAGTTGTTTCAGTATTCACTGGATAGCCTCGCTCAAAACGGATTTGAGATTGTGGAAAGCAGTTGGGATTACCATGGGAGTTCTCTGGACCAGAACCGGATGCGTACCGAATATGAGGAGAAGTTTGCCAACCGGGGTTTGCAGATTCATTACGTAAAAGCAAAGTGGAAGCTTAGAGTATAATTTTCATTGGCAACGAAGTTGAAGGTTCTTGTTTAAAAATAGCAAATCCAATGGTATAATATGTTTCATTTAAGGGATTTGAAAGGAGTGAAGGCATGGGAGATTATATATTGGCAGAAGCCAATGGAAGAGTGATTCCAAAGCGGGACGTGATTTTTGGTATTTCTGGCATGGCCAATGAAATGGCGGCCAGAGAAGGAAAAGACAAGGTGATTAATGGGACCGTAGGTTCCTTGTTGGACGACAACGGGGAACTGATGATTTTAACTTCGGTGGTGGAAGCCTTGAAGGATTTGGCCCCTAAGGATTTTGCAGATTATGCCCCTATTGGCGGATTGCCGTCCTTTCATCAGGCGGTAATAAAAGAAACTTTTGGGGATTATATTCCACAAGGATATACCAAAGCGGTGGCCACTCCGGGAGGAACGGGAGCCATTCGAAATACCATCGTAAATTACTCAAAAGTGGGAGACAAAATATTGACCACAGATTGGTTCTGGGGGCCTTATCAGACCATTGCACAGGAACATGGCCGAACCATTACCACCTTTACCTTATTTGATGAGAATCTGGGATTTCATCAGGAATCTTTTCGGCAAAAGGTGGCAGAGTTGGGGGAAGCTCAAGAGAAGGTGGTGATTTTGCTCAATACACCGGCTAACAACCCCACCGGGTTTTCTGTGTCGGATAGGGAGTGGGATGGTATCGTATCCACGTTGAGTCAAGAAGCAGAGAAAGGACATACCATTACCTTGTTTGTGGATGCAGCCTATTTGGATTATGCCGGGGATCCCAAAGAAGTTCGTGGGTTTTTGCGGAAGCTGGATGGCCTCTCTGCGAGAATTTTAGTGATTGTGGGATATAGCATGTCAAAGGGATATACTCTCTACGGTATGAGAGGGGGCGCTATGATTGGCTTGTCCTCCAGTGAAGAAATTGCCGAAGAATTTAAGAAGGTTTGTGAGCAATCCTGCCGGGGAACATGGTCCAATTGCACCCGAGCGGCCCAGGCCCTGATCAGCAAGGTTCACGAGAATCCGGAACTGTTGAAAAAGGTAGAAGAAGAACGGGCTGGTTTTCGAGAAATCTTATTGGAAAGAGGACGAGCTTTTGAAAAAGGGGCCAATGAATGTGGCTTGAAAATCATTCCATATGACGGGGGATTCTTTGCATCTATACCTTGTGATCAGCCAGAGAAGGTAGTGGATGAATTGATGAAAGAAGGTATTTTTCTGGTTCCTTTAAATAAGGGAATTCGGGTGGCGGTATCTGCTCTATCTTTGGAACGACTGGTTGTGATTCCGGATCGTATTCGAGTAGCCATGGAGAAGTGCCAATAATTTGTGTAAATATCTAAAAAATGGCGGATTATTATCGGAAAATATGGAAAAATCGACATAAAATTCGGCTTTTCTCTTGACATTGTTACTGTATCATGGTAAAGTCAACAACATATTATACATGATATTTCAAAAAACATAGGACTAAAGGAAATTTTAAAATGGAAAAGATGGTTTTACAGCAAAACAAGAGAAGCAGAAAACCCTAGGGTCTGCCTCGATGCGGTATTCCGCCATGGGCAGGCAGATTTGCATTGCTCATGAGGCGGGTTTTCCATGAAGGAGTCAGAAAACGTCTTTTGGGCAGTACCAAAAGACGTTTTTTATTTAGTTTTAAGGGATAAAGGGACAAGGGGAAGAAAAATGAATATTCATCAATATTTGGATCAAGGGAACGTAATCTACATGAAGGAAAGTGAAGTTATCGCTTTTTTGGAAAACAAGGCGGGGGTATCGGATTTTCGCCAAATCCTGGATGGATTCCGAAGGCAACCTTCCAAAGAAGGGATGCTGGTGAGAGGTTCCAATCGGGTGACTCTCCGGTTGTGCCAGCCCAACCTATTTTTAGAGAGCCCCATACAAAACGGGGATAGGGTTTGGATATTATTGGGGAGAACCCTGGGAGCTTATTGTTTGATTTAACCGGAGCCAATGTTCCGAGAAGAGATGGGACTGCATTGAGGAGAGTTTGGATGGAAAAGTATCGAGTATTTATTGATGGCGGCCATGGCACCACGGGATTGGAAATAAAACAACGGTTGGAAGGCCATCCCGGAGTGGAGTTAATTCACATCCCGGAAGAGGAACGAAAGAACCTATCGAAGCG
>CALFUG010000231.1 GCA_937928455.1 uncultured Clostridia bacterium | reverse complement strand
ATCTTCTGCTTGTTTCAAAGGGTGAAGGCTGCGGGTGCTGTCATTGTAATCCCGCATTTTCATATCAGACAATACAGTTTGGTATTCCGCTGTCTCCCCCTTATCCAGTAGCTCCAAGTACCGTCTCTTTGCTCTCTCTTCTGCAGACGCCGTGACAAAAAACTTAATTTCCGCATCCGGAAATACATTGGTCCCGATATCCCTTCCATCCATCACCACACTTTTTTGCTTGCCTAGCTCCCTTTGTAGCTCCACCAGTTTTTCCCGAACTACAGGTAGTGCAGAACAATCGGAAGCCATCTGGGAAACAGCAGGCGTTCGAATATAATCGGACACATCCTCTCCGTCCAACAAGGTTCTACCTTTGTGGAAATCGATTGTCGTTTCATCCAGGAGTTTCTTTAATGCGATGGCATCTTTCAGCGTCACTTGACTTTGCATCATTTTGTATCCCACTGCCCGATACATAGCCCCGGTATCAATATAATCAAACTCTAAAATTTTAGCCACTTCCTTGGCAATGGTACTTTTCCCTGCGCCAGAAGGACCATCTATGGCAATTCGCATTGGCTTCATCCAAACTACTCCTTCTTGGACAGTAGTTTCTCCACTTCTGCCACAAATGTATTTACATCGGTGAATTGACGATATACGGAAGCGAACCGAACATAAGCTACCTCATCTACATCCTTCAACTTCTCCATAATCAGTTCTCCAACAAAAGAACTGTTCACCTCTTTTTCCATCATATTGTTGAGGCCTCGTTCAATCTCATTGACAATTCTTTCAATTTCCGCCATAGGTACCGGCCTTTTTTCACAGGCTTTAATAATGCCGGATAGCACCTTCCCTCGGTCAAAAGGCTCTCGTCGTCCATCCTTTTTTACCACCATCAATGTCATTTCTTCAATTTTTTCATATGTGGTAAATCGCTTATTGCATTGATCGCATTCCCTCCGCCGACGAATGGCATGGCCTTCCTCGGTATGGCGGGAATCAATTACCTTGGTGTCCGGGTATTCACAAAAGGGGCACTTCATTGCTATCATCACCTCCGATGTAGTTTGATGGAGACATTATACAATATCTAGTGGTGGCTGTAAACAAAGAGCGAATGGTTGTGGTTCCATTCGCTCGGTTCTAATTTATCTAGGACGTTGAGTCGCTCGACTACTTGGGAAATGTGACGTTGACTTCAACCAACCAATCCATCACCTTTTCTAGCAGTAGCGTGACCATAATGTTTTCTTTTCCTGCAAAACTTTCAAAAGACTCTCCGTATGCTTCTTCAAACTCCTCCAGAGAGGCAAAGCCTTCTTTCGTAATCATATCTAGTAATCCAGCATCGTATTCTTCCTCCGTAACCTCGATACCCTCATTTCGGGCAATCGTATAAAGAATCATTTCCTGCTTTACCACTACTTCCGATTGTTGATTCACATAATCGGCAAATTCTTCCTCATTCATACCAACGTAGCTTGCAAGAAACTCTTCCATTTCCATACCATAATAACTGGCATAGGATTCATAATACTCATAATTCTGATCGACTTTTCTTTGAACATCCTCCTCCGGATAGGAAAGCACTTCGGAGTTTTCAACTACCTTAGTCCAAACCTCGTTTTGCACTCGTGCCAGCTCTTGCTTTTCCTTTTCTTCATATATCTTCGTTTCCAAATCCGCAAGATAGGCGTCTATCGTCTTATGCTCGCTGTTGTTTTGAACAAAGTTTTCGGTAAATTCCGGCACAATCAACTCGCCTTCTTTATAGTTTATGGTGATGTCAAAAACCGCTTCGGCGCCTTTCAGGTCTTCTGAGTGGTAATCCTCCGGGAAAGTAACATCAATGGTAAATGAATCGCCAATATTCTTTCCGATAATTTGATCTTCAAACCCGGGAATCATACTTCCAGATCCCAAAACCAGACTTTGACCTACCGCAGTTCCTCCATCAAACAACTCTCCGTCCACACTACCACTAAAGTCAATGTTAACGGTATCTCCGTTGTAGGCCTGGCCGGAGGTAATTTTTGCCGGCTTTGCTGCAGCATTCAGAATCCCTTCAATAGCTGCATCCACATCGTCCTGTGTTACTGTCACTTCTTCGTAGCTTACATCAAATCCGGTATATTCGCCTACCGTAACATATTTCGACAAATCGTAATCATACACTTTTGATTCCTGCCCACAGCCCGTCATGGACAAAACCAAAAGAGCCACCAACATCCCCACTATTATTCTATTCTTCATAACGCTCCTTTGTTTCTTTTGAACCAAGGGTTGATTCTCCGTTTTTCTACTTGTTTACTGCTTTTTTAGCCGTTTCACAAAGCTGCGCAAATCCGGCTTGGTCAAAAATAGCCATCTCGGACAACATTTTTCGGTTCACATCAATGTTCGACTTCTTTAACCCATCCATAAGGCGGGAATAAGAAATTCCATTCATGCGGGCACCTGCGTTGATTCTGGCAATCCACAAACGTCTGAAGTCTCTTTTTCGATTCTTTCTTCCAACATAGGCGCTACGAAGAGAACGCATCACCGCTGTATTGGCCACCTTAAACTGACGACCTTTTGCTCCGTAAAAACCCTTCGCCTGCTTTAATACCTTCTTATGTCTCTTATGGGCATTTAATCCCTTTTTTACTCTTGCCATTGTTCATTCCCTCCAAAAATTATTTCGCCATAGATCGTAACATTCTCTTCAAATCCGCACTGGTCAACGTAGTGGCTTTCCGCAAGCCTCTTTTTCGTTTGGCTGTTTTTTTGGTAAGAATGTGACTCTTAAATGCTTTGTTTCTCTTTAATTTACCGGTACCCGTTAATTTTAGTCTTTTACAAGCCCCTCGATGAGACTTCATCTTGTTTTTTGCCATTGTTATGTCTTCCTTTCAAATATATTATGATCTATTCTGAAGGCTTTTCCTTCTTTTCCGGTTTCTCCTGCTTTGGCGCCATTATCATGGTAAGGCTTCGTCCTTCAAAGACAGCAGGTTTTTCAATAACCCCCACTTCATCGAGAAAAGCGGCAAATCGAGTCATTACGTCTTTGCCCTTATCTACATAGTCTCTTTCTCGACCCCGGAATCGGAGACTTACCTTCAGTTTATCTCCCTCTTTTAGAAACTTCGAAGCTGTATTTGCTTTTACCTTTATGTCATGATCCTCTATGAAAGTGGAAAGTCTGATTTCCTTCACTTCCGTGGTCTTCTGCTTCTTCTTAGCTTCTTTTTCTTTCTTCTGGAGCTCATATCGATATTTCCCGTAGTCCAGAATTTTGCACACGGGAGGATTTGCATTTGGGGATATATTCACCAAATCCAAATTTCGCTCCGCCGCCAAATCCAACGCTTCTGTACGGCTCATGACACCTAGCATCGTTCCATCTTCATCGATTACACGAAGCTCTTTATCACGAATTTCTTCGTTTAATTGGTTCTCCTTGCTAATTGGTATGCACCTCCTCATAATAAAAAACGGACACGAGAGTCGTATCCGCCATCGATCCAAAGGATCATCACACACTTTCGTATGAACCCCAATCGCCGAAGCCATTCAGGTGAGAAGCGGAAACTTCTACTTTCTACCGGTCAAATATACCATCTAGCACTCCGTGTGTCAAGAGAAAAAATAACAGACATCGGCAACAAAAGTTCGGAACAAGTGTTTACATTGTTTCATTTCTGTGATAACATTCTCGTATAAGTTGAGTTTAAAAAGAAAGGAAGTGATGGTTTGGAACCTCTAAAAAATCGAGAAATTGCCATACTTGATTATATGCAGTCCGAGATTAAACGCAAAGGATATCCGCCCACCGTGCGAGAAATTTGTAGTGCATTGGGCATCAAATCCACTTCTACTACACATAAAGACATCGAAAATTTGGTTCATAAAGGCTATATCGTCAAGGACCCTTCCAAACCCAGGGCTTTAATGATCGTGAATCCGGAGGACTCCTCCGCTCCAACGCCCAGTGTCAGATATGAAGGGGAAATGGCTTCCCAAGTGATTGAAGTCCCCATCGTGGGGCGGGTAGCCGCAGGCACACCCATTCTGGCGGAAGAAAACATCGAGGATACCTTCCCTGTCCCCGTACGATATATCGGCTCAGGGACTCACTTTATGTTGACAATCAAAGGAGATTCCATGGTCAATGCAGGAATATTCGACGGAGATTATATCCTGGTAGAGCAAAAAAATGTAGCCAACAATGGAGATATTGTGGTTGCCATGGTAGACGGCTTTGAAAGCGAAGCCACTGTGAAAACCTTCTACAAAGAAGAGAACCATATTCGTCTTCAGCCGGAGAATGATACCATGACTCCCCTATTGGTTCAAGATGCCAGAATCTTGGGAAAGGTGCGCGGTGTGTTTCGCTACTACTGATACTCCGAAAATCCCCCGTTCTGATCCCACAAGACCTCATATGAGGTCTTTTTTTAATCCCTTATTTTTTTAATAAGGCGGTTGATTTCCTGCATAAACCATGTAGGAGGGGGTATATATAGCCATCTTATCATCACTGTTTTTGAGGAGGAGAAAATATGGGAGAGCATCCTAGAATAACTCAAATCAATGGATTGGATTTGACACAATGGTTTGTGTTTGGAGCAAAAGAAGTGGCAGACAACCGCAAAGAATTAAACCAGACCAATTATTTTCCTGTCGCCGATGGAGATACCGGCACCAATCTACACTATACACTGCAACGTATCGTTCACAATGGTCCCTCTAAACCCTCCTTTCGAGAAGCCATGAGACAACTTTCCGAAGAGGCTCTTTCCAATGCCAGAGGCAACTCCGGTATTATTTTTGCTTCATATATCAACGGAATGGCCAGAGAAAGTGGTTCCTATGAACAAGTAACTACAAAGGAGTTTGGAGCCATAGCCTCCGGTGCTGTGGATTCTCTATATGATGCAGTTCAGGACCCAGTGGAAGGAACAATGATTAGCGTCATCAAGGAATGGGCTTCCTATTTGCGGGACCATGGAGATGAAATTTCCGAGTTCAAAACATTATTCGCCAAAGCCTACAACCATGCCCATGACGCATTATTAAAAACTACGGAACAACTGGCCGTTCTAAAGGAGCACAAGGTGGTAGACTCCGGTGCGGCAGGTTTCGTTCATTTTCTCAAGGGCATGAATGTTTTTTTTGGCACGGCAGCTTCCCACCAAAAGGAACCCTCTACTCATAAAGATGCTCACCTTGCACTAGAGGAAACCGCTCCTACTTACCGTTATTGTGCCGAAATACTGTTTCAACACACTTCACCCATCACCGCCAAATCTCTCAAAGAAGAATTTCTTCCCTTTGGAGACTCCCTTGTTGTAGCAATTGGCGAAGACAAAACCAGAATTCATATCCATACCAACCGACCGGATTTCGTGCTTCAGCGAGCAGAGATTTACGGGAAAGTGTTGGAACAAAAGATTGATGAATTGGAAGAATTGAATCTTTCCGTAAGAAAACCCATAGGCATCCTCACAGATTCCATTGCAGACCTACCTCAAGAGTATAAGGAAGAAAACCATATTCATACACTTCCACTCAGCATTGTTTTTGGAGAAGATTGGTATTTAGACAAGCAAACCATCACTCTACCCCAGGTAATAGATAAAATACATGCCAGGGAAGAGCACCCCACCAGCTCACAACCCGAGCCCGCTCGAATTCGAGCATTTCTTGAGAAATACCAGTCTCTATATGAAACTATGATTTTCATTACGGTATCTTCCCAGATGAGCGGAACATACCAATCCATTCTCAAAGAGGCCAAATCACTAGGTTTGGATGAGCAAAGACTAGCCGTAGTTGATAGCAAGATGAATTCCGGGGCCCAAGGCCTGTTGGTAATGAAAGCTGCCGAAATGGCAAAAAAGGGGGCTTCGAAAGAAAAAATTCTAGAGAGCCTAAAAAAATCCATTCCGAAAACGCAGATATACGTATGCCTTAACACCATTGAATATGCCGCCAAAGGGGGACGGGTTTCCAATACCGTGGGCCGCATTGGAATGGCCATTAAGATCCGGCCCATCATGTCCATTGATCGGGAAGGAAAAGGAACCACTTTTGGCATGGGCCTCTCCCAGAAATATTTGACTCGAAAAATTATGGCCTTGGCAAAGAACGCCACGAAGGCCGGAGGAATCGAAGAATACGCCATTGTGCATGCGTTAAACACGAAACTTGCAGAAGAATACGCCCAACAACTCACTTCATTGACGGGAAAGCCCCCCCTCTTTGTAGAGGAAATCTCGTCCATTGTAGCCATCCATGCGGGGCCCGGTGCCGTCGCCTTATGTTTAATAGAAAAGTAAAGGAGGTATTTCAATGCCCATCATTTTTCTAGATGTACTGCTCCTTGTTTTGGCATATTTCACCGCTTTTTTCATCATGGGAACCATATTGAAAAACAATTCCATCGTGGATATCGGTTGGGGAATGGGCTTTGTATTGATTGCCTGGTATCTAATGACCAGTAACGAAAACTCTTTTGTGCCCCGAACAATGATTACGATTCTAGTTACCATCTGGGGTGTTCGTCTGTTCTACCACATTATGAAACGCAATGTAGGGAAAACAGAAGACTTTCGATACCGCACATGGCGGGAGGAATGGGGAAAATGGGTAGTGCCGCGCGCATTTTTTCAGGTATACATGTTACAAGGATTCTTCATGTTGGTGATATCGGCACCCATCATCCTTATTCGAAATCAGGAAGACCCCTACCTTCGAAGTTTATTCATCATAGGTTTGTTAATCTGGCTGGTGGGCTTCTTCTTTGAATCGGTTGGAGACAAGCAGTTAAAGGACTTTTTGAGTGATTCCTCCAACAAAGGGCGTATCATGAATCAAGGTCTATGGCGGTATACGCGCCATCCCAATTACTTTGGAGAAGCCACCATGTGGTGGGGCATTTTTTTCATGGCCTTGGCAGGGAATGTTCCATTCTGGGCAATCATCAGTCCCATCACCATTACATTCCTTCTTCTATTCGTATCCGGGGTGCCTCTCTTAGAAAAATCAATGAAGAAGGTTCCCGGCTACAAGGAATATGCGGAAATAACCTCTATATTTTTCCCGTTACCCCCAAAGAAAAGAAAGGAGCACTAACATGGAATGGTTGTTCACCTTGTCCGGTGCCAGAAATTTGCTCATATCCGTTGCGGTGTTTCTTTCCATTGACATGATCTGGTTGCTGGTGATTTCAAAAAATCTCTACGCAAAGTATTTAGGATATCTGATGACGGACCAAGTAAGAGTCGGAGCCGCCGCAATATTCTACTTGATTTTTGTGGTAGGACTTCTCTTCTTCGTCATTACACCGGCTCTCTCAAAAGATAGCTGGACCTATGCACTGTTTGCGGGTATGTTCTTTGGCCTTATAACTTATGCCACCTACGATCTGACCAATTTAGCCGTGGTGAAAGATTGGCCTGTGGCTATCACCATCATCGATTTGTTATGGGGCACTTTCCTGAGTAGTACCACAGCTACCGTCAGTTTCCTATTGATCCGACTATTTCAATAATATAGCGCTGTGGCATATGTTAGAAAGTCCACTACGAAATGAAAGCCCCTTCTCCTAGGAGAAGGGGCTTTGCTTCGACAAATAGTGTTTAAAAACTATTTAATCATGTTGTCAACAGAATCCAAAACTTTGTCCATAATGGCCATAGCCTTTCGCAATTCCTCTTCTGTAATGATTAGCGGAGGTGCCACCATAATCATGTTCTCATGACTGTAGGTCGCGAAACCTTCTTTCTTCAACATGCCCAGAATTTTTCCCATCATGCCTTCCGGATCCTTCCCGAAGGGGACAATAGCTTCTCTGGTTTCTTTATTCTTCACCAATTCAATCATGGAGAACAGCCCAATATGTCGAACCTGACCCACACAAGCATGCTTCTCTACCATCTCATCTTCCAAAGCCGCTAATACCGGTGCCAATTTCTTCACATTGCCCGCCACATCAAGCCTCTTATACTCCGCAATGGTAGCAACGGCTGCTGCACAACCCATGGGATGAGCAGAATAGGTCAAACCGCAATACATAACGTTGTTTTCAAAATAATCTGCAATTTTTTTGCTAACAACAACTCCGCCTAATGGAACATAGCCACAGGTAGAACCTTTTGCAAAAGTTACCAAGTCCGGTGTGATATCAAACTGTTGGAAGGCAAATGCGGTTCCTGTTCGATACCAACCCGCCATAACTTCGTCACAAACCAATAAAATTTCATACTTATCACACAAAGCACGAACGCCTTTCAAGTATCCTTTCGGAGGAATTTGAACACCGTTTGACCCTACCACTGTCTCCAGGAAAATCGCCGCAATTAATTCGGGACCTTCATACTTAATTTGATTTTCTAGAAGTTCCAAATAGAAGGCGGTTACTTCCTCTTCATTATTGAATTTACAGGCTTTTGGAGCTCGATATGCATAAGGTCCGTCAAACTTGATAAATCCAGGACCGCCTGGCTCATTGGCAAAGTGTCGGGGTTCTCCCGTCAACATTCCGGCGCCAGCACTGGATCCGTGATAGGAACGATACATGGAAAACACTTTCCATTTCTTGGTATACATTTTAACTAACTTCAGAGCATTTTCATTGGCTTCTGCGCCAGCGTTGGTGAAAAATACTTTGGCATTTTCCATACCAGATTCCTCAACAATGGCTTTTGCCGCTTCAGACCGAACATCCAATGCATATCCCGGACCGATGAAAGGAAGTTTTTCTGCCTGAGCCTTGATGGCATCAATAACCACTTTGTTCCCATGGCCAAGATTTAGGTTAACCAATTGGCTGGACATATCCATGTACTGATTTCCATCCTCATCCCAGAAGTAGATTCCTTCTGCTTTGGTCACTACCATGGGGTTAAGTTTGCCTTGAGCGGACCAGGAGTGAAGATTATACTTCAAACTCATTTCTTTGATTCCTGACATTTTTATCTCCTTTACTTCGTTCACATTGCAATATGAACCTAAAAACTACTTAACAATATGCTCACTCTATCTAAGAATACTATTTACTATGCATCTATTTTCGCTTTTACTGCCCCATTATCAAAGAGCGCCTCGTCTGTCGGTTGATAGGACGGAATCTCGCGTGCTACATAGGTAAAGTTCAGAAGATCTTTCCATGTTGCATTATGAGAGATGGAGTTGTGACCCCAGGTTCCACATCCTAATGTCATGGACATGGGGAAACCGCAAACCCAAGAACCGGAGTTGGACAAAGATTGAGGCAAGTTGACGCAAACCTTACATACGGGAACTTTTTCTCCTAAATAAGTGACTCTTTCTTTTACCGTGGTGTGAATGCCGCAACTATGTCCTTTTCCTTGATACTCTAATATTTTCATCATCTGGTCCACAGCATCTTCGAAATCTTTGGCTTTTCGAATAGCGGCCACCGGGGATAATTTTTCTCCGGTGAAGGGGAATTCGTTTCCAAATCCGTCATTTTCTTCAACCATAACCACTTTCGTATTGTCTGGAACATTAATTCCTGCAGCTTTTGCGATTTCTTTCGCAGGTTGGGCTACAATCTGTCGGTTCAGGTCGTGATTCTTTGGAGATTCCGGCCAAATAGTTTTCAACAGATTGGCTTTTTCTTCCGAACCTTCTTTTACTACGTAAGTTCCCAGCTTTTCCATGGCTTTTACAAAATCATCATAGCAGGATTCAAAACAGATAATACTATTCTCTGTGGAGCAAGATGTTGCATTGTCAAAGCTCTTGGAACGAACAATCATATCAGCTGCTTTGTCCAAGTCCGTGGTTCCATCCACGATGGACACTACATTTCCTGTGCCAACACCGATGGCAGGATTTCCAGAAGAGTAAGCCTGTCTAACCATAGGAGTTCCGCCAGTAGCCAAAATGAAGTCCACTTGATTCATCAAAGCCTGGGATGTTTCAATGGATACGTATTCCGGATCAATGGACTGAACCAAATCCGCAGGTGCACCCATTTTCACGATGGCCTCTCGAATGGCTTCTGTCACTGCAAAATTGGTTTTTCTTGCTTTAGGATGAGGTGCCAAAATGACAGCATTTCTCGTCTTTAAAGCCATCAAGGATTTAACCACCGGTGTTGCTTCCCCATTAGTAACCGGGATAATCGCACCAATAACTCCCATAGGACGAGCATATTTTTCCATACCCATCTTTTCGTCTACTTCAACAAGACCAACGGATTTGCACCCTTTCATTTGGGAATAGGTGCCCTTCACTTTTCCGAACATTTTGGCTTGCTTATCCTGCGGAATGCCCATTCCAGACTCTTCCACCAGCATTTCTCCGAATTTTAGAGCTACTTCCGGCTTAGTCAGCGCATAAGCAACGGCACAAGTAAGATCATCTACCTGTTCCTGAGTGAAGTTCTCTGCAATTGCTTGAGCTGCTCTGGCCTTTGTAACCAAACCGGCTACATAATCACTGTAATTTACTGACATTTAATACCCTCCTTAGACAACAATATTAAACGAATTTTTATGACATCAACCACGGCATCATTCGATACATGTAGTCAATACCATCGTACATTATGTATATTGCAACTTCCATGCCAACAATGAATCCCGGTTGAAAGCCACTGCTTTCAATGCCTTAAGAATTTTATGAAAAAAATTCGATACAAATATGTATCGAATTCCATAACACGCCTTATCTTTTCTGCTAAATAGCCGTCTTTTCAACTTGCAGAGCTATCGATACATATATGTATCGATGATTACATTATGTATCACTTTTGCTTTTTATTCCATATTTACTCATTTTCCTTACTACAGTAGGCTGGCTCACTCCCAAAACCTTTGCCACAGTTCGAGTGGAACCATGTTTTTTTAAGGCGGATTCCAATAGTTCCTTTTCCACCTCTTCCACCGCTTCTGCGAGGGATCTCTCAGACCGAATCGGATGTCGAGTGCCACTATGCTCTAACAAATAAGATGGCAGGTTTTCCGGTTTTACCACAGAGTCCCTTGTGGTAATCACTAATCTTTCAATGATGTTCTCCACTTCCCGTGCATTTCCCGGCCAAGAATATGTCAATAATATTGCCAAGGCCTGCGGGTCAATGGTCTTGCTCTCCCCAAGTTTGGCATTCAATTGGTACAGACTTGTATGAATTAAGGGGAGGATGTCTTCTCTCCGTTCTCTTAATGGTGGCACATTTATGGGAACTACATTTAACCGGTAGTATAAATCTTCACGGAACTTCCCTATTTCCACCAAAGATCGAAGTTCTCGGTTGGTAGCAGAAATAATTCTTACGTCTACCGGAATGCTCTTCACCCCTCCCACTTTTTTAAATTCACGCTCTTGTATCACTTGTAGAAGCTTTACCTGAAGATTCAATGGCAATTCCGAGATTTCATCCAGAAAAATGGTGCCCCCTTCCGCTTCTTGGAATAATCCCATCTTTCCTTCCGCTCGAGATCCGGTAAATGCACCCCTCTCATAGCCAAATAGCTCCGACTCCATCAGATTTTCAGGTATAGCACCACAATTGACGGTAACAAAAGGCTTATTCTTCCGGTGCCCGTTCTTATGAAGATACTTCGCAATTAGGCCCTTCCCTACACCAGATTCTCCGGTAATCAACACGGTAGAATCCACATCGGCCAACCGCTTTGCCAACTGCAACACATTGTACATCGCCTGGCTCACCGCCACAATCTCTTCGTCCCCGTATTTATGGGGGGCATGTAGTTTTTTCAGCTTGCTTTGAACATTCTCCAGTTCCTTTTGCAAATGACTAAGTTCCGTAATATCTCTTGAAGTGGTAATGATTTGAGCTATTTTCCCTTCTGAAGAAAAAACAGGAATCCCCGTACTCAACAATTGTTTCCCGGCTCGATTCTCATGAATCAAGGTAATCTCTTTTTTTTCATCTATCACCTTGAGGGTCACCGAAGGGCTGAACACACCTGCTTTCTCCAACTCCTGGGCAGATACGCCAATCACATCCTCTCGTCGAATATCATAGAGATGCGTACATGCTTCATTGCACCATAAAGTAATACCATTCTCATCTTCAATAAAAATTGCATCCTTTACATTATTTAGCACACTTATTAACTCATCAATTGTGAACTCTTTTTCTAC
>CALFUG010000230.1 GCA_937928455.1 uncultured Clostridia bacterium | reverse complement strand
TTTAATCTCCTGAAATACCGGGTTGTAGGATACCATTTGGTCAAATCGGCTCACCACCCCGGCCCGCTTTTCCAATTCGTCTTTGTAGTATTGAAGCTGTTGGTTCAAATACAACCATTTCCTGGCGATTTCCTCGGTAATCATGTTGTCGTTCAAGTAGGCTGTACTGACCATGCCCGTTATTTCTTCTTCGTCCTCTCCAGTGCTTTTGAATGGGACATGAGAAACAATAAACTGTTTGCCATAAATATCATAGGAATCCACTTCCGGAATCCCCGACTCTATAATCTGATGAAACTTTTCGTTTTGAAACATATTCTTGATGTTGGTGCCAATGATTTTGTCGCATTCCTGAGAAACTAGTTGGCAGGCTCGTTCATTGACATATTTAATCGTTCCCTCCGTATCGGAAACGAAAACACCGTCGGAAGCCGCATTCAATACACCGGATACCGTGTTCTGCAGATTCTTTACCATTTCCAATTCCCGGGCCATTTTTTCCATATCGGATATGTCCAGAAATGCGAAGCTCCGCCCAATGATTTTATCATTCTCTACGATGGGAAGTTGATTCACGATTACCGGCAGCTGGCCGATGGTTTTACGTTGTCCCAACACTTTTTCATTGGAAATTTCCAAATCGGGAACCATGTCTTTCAAAGGTTGCCCGATCATTTTGGACTGGGATTGTCCCACCATGGCTTCTGCCACGGGGTTCATTCTCAGTATCCGTCCCGAAGCATCTGTAATGACGATGCCTTCATAATTCACTGTAAACAGGGACTCCAACATAACGGAAGCAGAAAGAATCACATCCAAACTGGCCCTTAAATATTCCGCCGTTCCAATCATGCCCGCAACTTTGCCCTGCTGATTCAAGACCACCACGCTATCCACTCGGCTCTTGGTAACTCTCACCACCAGAGAGTACTCGTCATAGGTGCGGTCCGTGGTTACAAAAACCGGCCGATCCACCATATAGTTCTTGACCTTCTCCTCCAGCGTGGCTCCTTCCAAAAGGGCTCTGAACAGCCTTTTCCTTGGAAAAACTCCCACTAAATTATCTTCCGAATCTACCACCGGAAGTGTTGTGATACGGTATTCCTGATAATACTCCACCACCTTGCGCAAGGAATCATCCTGGTGCAAGGATTTGAAGTTCTTATTCATCATCAGTTCAACGGTGAGATGCTTGGAGGTTAGCAAGTGGGAATTCGGCATAAACGGTTCCTTTCTATTTAGAAAACCCTTTGTTCTTACATATAGTATAGAAGCAGGGGTTGTTATTGTAAAGCGAAAAGGTCGACCCAGTCCCAGTCGACCTTTTCACCTATTGAAACTAAGGATGGCTGATAATTTCTCGTCAAATTACCCTTTGATGATGCGGGGCAATATCATCTGATGGGTGGCACAAATGGTGGTGGGATTTTGATAATAGGAACCCACGAAGGCCTTGCAGTAATTTCGAAGCTGC
>CALFUG010000229.1 GCA_937928455.1 uncultured Clostridia bacterium | reverse complement strand
ACAACTGAATAGACAATTTAAGAAGGACTAATCATGGATAAAGACCCGCGAATACGGGTCTTTATCGTTTCATTTGTTTGTTTTTTCACATTTGGTGAGATATAATTCTTTTAGTGTGTTTTTATATTTAATAAAAGGAGGTGTCTCACTTGAAAAAATGGTTATCACTGATCTTGATTCTAGTGTTGTGTCTATCTCTATTTGCTTGTGGACCAGAGAAGGAGGAAGGATATTTGGTGCCACAAGAATTGGAAGCAATGTATACCGGATTGATGGAAACATTGGACCCCGGCTTTGCTTATGACGTGGCGGTTGAGTTATCCGAGAACCCCGAGTATTGGTCCTCTGATTTAGGCGGACGAAATGCAGGATCTCCCGCGGAACATAAAGCGGCAGACTATCTGGTGGGCCTAATGGAAGATATTGGCTTAACAGAAGTGGAGAAGGTGGGGGCGGAATGCGACCTTTGGTCCAATAATGGCTCCACGTTAGAAGTGGATGGCACGTATTATGATGTGTATGCTTACGCTTGTGCACCCACGCCTCCAGAGGGAATCACTTCGGAAATTCTATTCATGGGAGACGGTTCCATGTGGGATTATGAGGATGTGGATGTGACTGGGAAAATTGTTTTAATCGATATCGATCAGCGAGCAAACTGGTGGATTACCTATCCCATGTTGGAAGCGGAGTTTCAAGGAGCCGCCGCGATTATGAGTGCACAAGTTTCCGGATTTTCTGAAATTGCGGATGACGCGTTAAATTGTCAGGACATATGTGCGCCCATTAGTATACCTTGTGTTTCTATTGGATTGGCAGATTCCCAGGCCCTTCAAGGGAAAATGGAAGCAGGGCCTGTGATGGGAACCTTGGTGGTGGATAATGACATAAACATTAATGAAGGAACCACATATAATGTCATGGGAAAAATCCCCGGGAAAAGCTCTGAAAACCAAATAATAATCGGAGCTCATTATGATGTACACTTCCACGGCTTCCAGGATAACAGCTGTGCGGTGGGTTTGGCTATGGCCATGGCAAAAGGCATGGTGGACGCAGGCTATGTGCCGGAGAATGATATCATTTTCTGCATGCATGGTGCAGAAGAATGGGGTTCTTTTGGAACCCAGTATGATTGGACGATAGGTGCTTGGGAGATGATCAATCGGGAGCACCCGGAGTGGGTAGGAAAGACACTGGCGTTTGTTAACTTTGAGTTACCTGCCTATGAGTTTGATACATATACCTCCACCTACTCTCCACCCGAATTGTACAATATGTTAGATTTCTTTGCGAACACATATCCTCTAGCTCCAGCGCCGGAGGGTTGTTTCCCGGATGGAGTACTCACGGAGGGATATCAGACCTATACCTATAGTGATGACTTTTCTTATTATGCTGCAGGGGTGCCATCGGTAATCAATGGATTCCTATTGCAGCAAGATATGGAGAACGTATTCGATTTCTATTTGAATTACTACCACTCAAATTATGATTTGCCGGATTTATATAATGAAGCAGTCATGACATTTAATTTGCAGTATTATACAGCTATGACGATGTACTTTGATCAAATGCCGGCTTTGTACTTGGATTTTACGCCGCAGTATGACCGCATTATGGCATCCATCGACGAGGGATTAATGGTGGAAGCAGGAATTGACATGGATACTTATTATGCCAACCTAGAGGCTTTGAAATCGGCTTCAGAAGAAATGGCAACGCAAGTAATAGCTGTGAATGATGCATATTTAGCTGCATGGAGCGATGGCGATGAAGATGCTATGGCGGAACGTTGGGCAGAAGGAAAGGTATTGACCCATCAGAATTTGGAAGCTTTCCAATTTGCCCAGGATGCATTCTTAGGGTTGATGTATGAGAGACCCATTGTACGGCACGAATCGCCTCAAGAAAATATTCAGCTTTGTCGGTTGACCATCGATGCTTTGGAAGAAGGAGATGTGGTGACTGCGGCCGATGAATATGCGTGGGCAATTAATAATGTCCTGGAATGGTATGCCATGTACTTCTCGCCTGAAGTCATCCAAATTCAAGATGATATGTTCTGGAATCCCAATAATATGGATAACCTCTATTGGGGGACTGGAAAACAGTTCCAACGTGCCGATGTGGAAGCGGCCACCCGCAGCGTATTCCTTCGATATGAAGAAGAGGGCGGAGACTTCACAGAAGAAATACAAATTTATCAAGATGCCATTGACCAACAAATGATGTTGTTGAAGGAGCTAGGAGAACAGGAAGCTCTGGACCTGGTCACCTTAGCAGATATGATTGCCCTGAAGTAATAAAGCGACCACTATTGGAAGGGGCACATGTCTGATATATCAGATTTAACACTTAAAAGGCACCCGGAGGGTGCCTTTTGCATTCTTGTTTTGTAAATGATTGTTTATTGCAGGGTTTCTTCTCCCATTCTATCCAATAGATGGATCCATTCTTGTCGAGCCCGTTTCCATGGAAAGCCCATCACATTGTCACGATCTCCCACCACTTCCTGAATATATTTTTGGAAATTGCCTTGGATGGCATATCCACCGGCCTTGTCGTAGGGTTCATCGGTATCAAGATATGCGACCAATTCCTCGTCGGTAAATGGAGAAAAGGTTACCTCTGTGGTTTCTACAAAAACCTTTCGATAGGGGCTATGGGCCACTAATATGGCTACACCTGTCATCACCTGGTGGGTTGTTCCTCTCAACTGGGATAGTATTCGAAACCCGTCTTCCTTTGAGTTCGGTTTTCCAAAAATCTCATCCTTCACTACTAAAGTGTCTGCAGCAATTATTACTTGGCCCAAAGCACACTCCTTTTCTACGGACAGTGCTTTTTTTAATGCCAGAAATAATGCGCTTTCCCGAGGTTGGGCAAGAGGTGGTAGTTCTTCAGAAACTCGAGGTATCCTTATGATGGGTTGGTAACCTTCCCGATGGAACATCTCCACACGTCTCGGGGAACCGGATGCCAGAATGGGGGCCCATTTTTTATCGTCTGTTATAGCAACCAACCGGGTACCTCCTCATCCTCTGGTGGCATATCCTGTCCCGGAGGGGTAGTGGGTTGATCCGGAGGATTGGTGCCAGGTCCCGTAGTACCGGGATTTTCTTCACCGTCCGGATTTTCTGGATCGATGGCGGGAGGTGTTAAGGTATCCGCAGGTATTTCTGGTTCTTCTGGATTTTCTGTTATAATTTCCTCGAACTCATATCGAGTGTTGCCGGATGGATCTACCGGATACGTTGCGAGGTCATGGTTGTGATAAGGACAGTAGTAGCGCGGCACTTCAGTAGACCCGGCATTGGCATCTTCCACAGAATAGCCACGGTTGGTTCCTGATTTATAAGTTACGCTGGGGCACCAGGGAGTGGCCAGGTATCCGGTTTCAGAACAAACCGCCACACGACTGTAGGCATTAATGACTCGTGTAGGAACCGTTCCTTTTACAAAATACTCGCTTCGGGTGGGCCCATAATTGGGCAAGCCCCCGGAGTACGCATCCACTGAGGCAGAGACCACATTGGAGGGCGCCGGTCCAAAGCTTTCCCGGGTAGTGTCCTGTAAACACTGCTTCATAATTTTACTCCAAAGTCTAGCCGCTGAAACAGAGCCTTGAGATAGTTCGATGCTGGCATCGTTTCCAATCCAAAGAGAGGCTGCATAGGTGGG
>CALFUG010000228.1 GCA_937928455.1 uncultured Clostridia bacterium | reverse complement strand
AATCCCTATGCCCACCCAACCCATCGGGTCTCAGGTGAGCATTTTTGTTATGATGAGAATTCTCCGCAATAATTCGGGAGGCTATTTTAAAAATGCATCTTACCGGGATGCTCAAGTGTACTGGGAGGCTTTGCAGCAGCTTCGTTTCCAGTATGGGGGAACGTCAGAGCGGGAAATAGAGGGACTTCGGGATTTGTTTCTTCCGGGAGCCTTGGAGGAGAAAAACCGGAGGATCCTGGACGAACTGTTAATCCCCTATCTTGAGGAGATGAAGTCTCTGGGGCTTTGGGATGATGTGAGATTTTATAGGGAACTTTTGAATTCGGACGTTTCTTCCCACAGCGGAGACAAATATGAAATATACCATTTAGTAGAGGACCCTATGAGCCCGCTGGAGTTGGCGGTGCTTGAAAAAATGTTTACGAAGAAAGCACTTCAACGGACATCCCTATGGCAGCTGTTGCCTTGCCGTGAGATTCAGCCGGAAGCAAGTTATGTTTCCTTTGAGGGATATGGTTCCATCAATGAATGGCGAGAAGTGACGGATCGTATGATTAAGGCGGGTACGTCCTATGACCAATTCGTGGTGGTGGCGGGAAATTATGCCCGATTTGCTCAGTATCATCAGGAACAACCCATTCTTCCTTTCACCTTAAGTGAGGGGGTGCCGATTATGGGTGGAGTTCCGGAAGGAATGGCGCTGCGGAGAGAGCAAGCTCGAATGGCCGGGTTTACCGCAGATCAGCTTCCGGATTTAGATAGAGCCCTTTTCGATTCCCTCAAATCCAGAAGATCGCCGGGAGAAACCACCCAGGGCGGCAAGGCGCATCTGACCACCATCCAGCAGCTTCCTTTCATCTACCGTCCACAAGTTTTTCTGGTGGGTGCGGAAGAAGCGGTGATTTCGCCGGCAGAGAACCCGGTTCTTCTTGATGGGGATGTTCTGGCATTGCGCAAGAAATGTCCCGCCGCTTCCTTGAAAACCTCTTTCGAAAAGACAGAGGAATCCCTGAATGAATATATGAATACGGTAGATTGGTTAAAGGAACAAAAACAGTCCATTACCATCAGCTATAGTCATTATGATACGGCCTCTTTGAAGGCGAAAGCGAAGCCTTCCCTTTTGGCTAGATTCCAGAATATTTTCCGGGAGGAGGCCAGTGTGGGATATTTTGAAAAACACCGGATCCCATTAACTTGGGAAGAAAGATATATGACGGGTATTTCCTGGCCGTGGCCTCGTGAAATCCTCAGGGTGCAAACCACATCGGAAGAAGGGGTAGGACCAGTAGAGCCTTTGCATATATCGGCCACCCAAGCCGAAAAGATGGTGCGATGTCCCTACTATTTTGCACTCGCTTATCTTTTGAAAATGGAATTGCTGGAAGAGGAAAAAGATCCGGGGATGTGGCTGGACCCCAAAGAGCGTGGCACATTATGCCATGAGATATTTGCTCTATACCATGGATGGGATAAGAGGAAAGCCTCTCTTTCCGAAAAATTGGATAAGATGCAGGAGTATTCCCGTCAAGTAATCCATCGGTGGCTGAGTGAAAGACCGCCTGCAGGCAATCCCATCCATGAAATACGGGAGCTGGAGAAAATCGCCACGGCCTATGTATATTTGAAACACCCCTCCGACGATCGTCCGGTTCTTCATGTGGAATATGCCATGGAAGAAAGGGAGTGCCTGCCAAAGATTCTGTGGATTCGCGGTACGGCAGACCTGGTGGAAGGCGAAGACAAAACGAACAAAGATGGGGTGGTGATTTCCGATGTAAAAACGGGAGGCTATGTGGAGCAGGTGGAAAATGACGGAGAAAGCTGTTTGCAAACCATGCTTTATTGCTGGCTGTATCAACAGCACGATAAAGAATGCACGGTGGAGCAGGGGCGTTATCTTTACCCGAAAGTGTCCCGTGAGATTGGTTGTTCATACAGTGAAAGCCGGCAACAGGAGCTGATGCAGTTGCTGAAAGAGACGGTGATTTCTTTGGAATCCGGTGAAGATTGGAAAAAGCCGGACAAGAGACGTTGCCGCTATTGCGGGGTCCAGGAATATTGCCAGAGCATACCCCGAATGCGCTACTACGAAGGCTTCCGAAAGGAGGGATGGATTCTTGATTTATAAGGATTGGTCGGATGAAAAAACAAGAGATCAAATCACTTCTGAAGAAGGCTTGTCCCAGAATGTATTCTTGTCCGCCGGAGCCGGTTCGGGAAAAACCAGCAGTCTGGTGAATCGGGTCATGGGACTGATTGATCAGGGGGTTCCCTTGGCATCGATAGTGGCCATTACCTTCACGCGGGAAGCGGCAAAAATGTTTTACGGGAGAATTACCAAGGAACTGGAAAATCGCATACGCAGAGCTCCCGATTCCGGGTCCCAAAAACTATACCAGCAAGCACTGTCCCAACTGGACTTGGCATTTTTTGGCACCATTGACAGCTTTTGTCGAAAGTTACTCATGGAACATCCGGCGGAGAGCGGTGTGCCGTTGGATATGGTTCCCTTGGAAAGAGCCTCGGAGAAAACGGCAATCGTGGAGGAGATTTTAGGGGAAATGTGGCAACAACAAAAACCCGTGGCCGCTTATGACAAGGCAATGCAATTAATAGAATTGGAATTTACACCGGATCAACTGACCCGGATGCTTCAATATGCCATGGAGGAGGATACCTTTACCATTGAACTACCGGCCCCTCCATCTTTTCGTTTTTCGGGAGATGTTCTCGCTTATTTGGAGAAAGCCAGGGAGCTGGCGGAGGGATTAAAAGAGTATTATGATCGAACCATCCTTCCGGGGAACAATGAGATGCAACGTAAGGATATGACCACCATTGCCAGTGTGGAAGCTTATGGCAAGGCTTGGAGATACAGCCAGCGAGAGCATCCTGTCAACGGTTTGTTATTTTTGGATAAAATGGTAGAGGTTTTTTCGTATGCGGAACGAAAGGGGAAAGCTAAGAAACCGGAGCAGCAATTGGAACGTGCTGGTGATTGGCTAGAGGATTCCCGAAAGGACGAAATACTTGCGGCGTACGGGGAGAAAAAATATTACGAGGCATTGTCTTGGATTGGGACTATGCAGGAAGCCTACCTTCAAAAATGTTGGGAAAAGAGTCAAATTAGCTATCAAAGAAGCCTTTGTCTGTTAGTAGAAATGCTAGAGCGAGAAGGGGAAAGTGGGCCTTTGCTAGCATATATTCGAAACAAATACCGGTACTATTTGGTAGATGAGTTTCAGGATACCAATCCCATTCAGTCTCGTCTTTTTCAATTACTCACAGCAGGTAAACCCGGCAGCTTGTTTATTGTAGGCGATGAAAAGCAAGCTATTTATCGATTTCGCGGGGGGGACGTGGATAACTTTCAGAGTGTGGAAGAGAGATTTTCTCGGGAATCGGGCGGTGGTGTATATCAGTTGACCAAGAATTTTCGCTCCTCGGCACCCTTGTGTGAATGGTTCCAAGAAGTTTTTTCTCAACAACGATTCTTCGAAGAAAGATTTCCGATTATTGAGAGGGCGGACAAACAAAACCATTATGCAGAAGTGGCGGAAGAGGCCTGGGATGGGGTATATCGTTATCCGGTGATTCTCCCCAAGAAAGGGACGGCTTATGGACCCGGAATCCCAGGGAATGAAGAAAAACAAGTGCTTTCGCTTATGGAAGGACTCTTGGGAAAACCGGTTTCCTGTTATGACGGCGAGTCCGGGAAAATGAAAACTAAGCCCCTATGTTTGGAAGATATACTAGTGGTAACTTCGAAGAAAAAGAAACTGGACTCCTATATTCAACTTTTTCGGGAAAGAGAAATTCCCTACCAGGTGGCGGGGAAGTCCAATTTGGAAAGTAGTTCTTGCTTACAGATGGTAACCCGGCTCTTGGCATATCTGGCCAACCCGGACGATTCCCGTTTGCTGGGAGAGTTGATGTGGATGGAACCTTACTCTCTCTCGGAGAAGGAAATGGTTCAGTGGAACCAGGGACATGGCTCTGACTACGCACTGGCAGTGGAAGAAGAAATCCGAAGGCTGGGGGAAGGATTGCAGGAAGCAACGCCTTCTGCCATTTTCCGAAAATGTATGGAGCAAATGAAGGTAAGCTATATGACAGAAGCCTTCTCCATGAATGAGGAACCGGATACTATGTACTATGCCCTGGAATTGGTGCGACAAGCAGAAGAAGATGGAAAGGTTCAAGATTTGCCCCAGTTGGTAGAGTATTTGCAAGAGGACTTATTATCGGGAGATCTGGAATATGAATTATCTCTTACGGGAAAGCCCAAGGGGGTTCGTTTAATGAACCTTCATAAAACCAAAGGGTTGGAGGCCCCGGTGGTGATTTTAGCGGATGGACAAGCCCCGGCTACTTTAACAGAACCGGAGAAACAATATGACTATGAAAGGGGCAGTATCCGATGGTTTCATATTCCAGACAGAAGACCGGGTGATGTTCCCATGGGGAAACTGGTGGAAACCGGCTTGTTTTCCCGGGAAAAGATGGAGGAGGAGAAGAAATTGCGGGAAGAGGAGCAAAGACTTCTTTATGTGGCAGCCACTCGGGCAGAAAATATATTGGTGATTCCAGAGGTCTATCAAAATGTGGGGGATGGGAAGAAGGATCCTCTTATGCCGGTAGCAGGCGAAAGAAAGATAGGGCGATGGGAAGATTTACTGACAGAAGGATTGGAGAATCTTCAACAGAAGTTGCAACCATTTATGGATGGGAAAAAGCCGGTGCCGATTAAAAATGCCTCCCCACCGGCAAAAGCACCGGAAGATGAAGACTGGCTGCCTTTCCCCTCGCTGGAAAGAGAAGCTAAGGAACAAGCCTTGCTTCCCAGTCAAGTGACAAGCAAAGGAACCGCTCTGATTCAAGGCAGAGAGGGGCCAGAGTGGCAAGAGATGGATAGTGGCCAACCCACTTTATCCATGGGGGATATGTTGGAAGATGCGGAAGCCCTTGGCCGATGGAAACGGGAGAGCACTTTACTGGGGACTTTGGTGCACCATCTCATGGAAGCTTTGGTCAGTCATTTGCCGGAGTCTCCGAAAGAATCCCACTTCCGGATTGTCATCGATAATATTCTGCGTTTTCATGGTGTCACGGTGGAAGAGGAAAGCGATTATCGGGAAGCATTAATGGGAGTATATTATACCATGATATCCGGAGGGTATTCCCAACGCTGGGCACATCCGCATTCGGCTTTTCCCGATGATCTTTTGAGAGAGCTGAAGAAAGCAGAAGAGATTTACACGGAGCTACCTTTCTCTTACTATATTCCGAAAGGAAGTCCTTTGATGGAGGTGCTGGGAGAAGAATTAGAGCTGGATCAAGAGAAAGACAGTTATGTAAACGGGGTGATGGACCTGGTATTTCGAGATCACCGCGGCTTTGTGATACTGGATTACAAAACCAATCGTTCCAATGAAAATCTCTGGTCGCATTATGGGCCGCAGCTATTACTTTATCAAAAGGTCCTGAAGGAAATGTTGCAATTGAAAGAAGACCCCAGAATATATCTCTACCACATACCCGCGAGAAAGGAAG
>CALFUG010000227.1 GCA_937928455.1 uncultured Clostridia bacterium | reverse complement strand
GTCACCTGGGAGACCTATCAGCTGGAGTTTCTCACCAAGACTCCCATGTACGATCCCACAAAACCGGATCAAACCCGGGAGTTCGGTTATAGCGCCACCATGGAGGACAGCAAAGGAGACTCCCACCAATGTACCGGAAGTTTTTCTGTAGTGCCGGACCTTCCTCCGGAACCCTCCCTGTGGATTCCCACCACCCATGTACGGGAGGAAGGCACCAACCAGGCCTTCCTTATTATGGAGGACGAATCCACCACCGATGGAGATCAGCTGGACCGAACCTGGTTTCTGGATGGTCGGGAAATGGGGGAGGAACTACAGGACCTTTCCTTCGGCAGCGGGCAAAAGGTGGGTTACCATAAGGAAGGAGTGGGGTACGCCCGGGTGGGTCTTCGGGTGAGGGACCGGTGGGTGGAGCCCACCTTGCCGGAGTTTATCGATGAAGAGAGGGACATTCACCAAGGCTTTGTTGAAAAAACCACAGAAGTGGTGAACATCCCTCCGGTGGTCAGTTTGGAGCCCCGTTCCATGGAAAAGGTTCACTTTCTCCTGACCGTTCCCCGAGAAGATTTGTCCCTTTTCCGCATGGTTGAAAATCAATGGGCCCTTCGCATGGTGGAGGAGGGAATCGATGCCACTTTCCAGTGGATCCCTCTTCCCCCTTCCCATCACAATGGTTACACTTTTCAAGGCTATCGAGAATGGCCGGTTTCCATTAACTGCTTTTGTTGTCAAAGCACCGGTATGGTGATGGACTCGCAACATGTCTACCGAGTGGAGGGCAGCGGTCGGGTTCTTTCCGGATACCAGGAAGTCTGTCTGCCGCCCCATACCTTGTATGCCATGGCCCCGGCGGCGGAGGGGCAGCAACTGGCTACAGTGTGGAGCTATACCCTTCCCGAATCCCAGCGATTCCGTATTCAAATCGATGGAGGCGAAAACTATGTGTTTTTGTTGATGCAGGATTTGGGAGAAACCTGGCTCCTTCATCAAAAGACGGGAGCAGAAATCGCCCGGTTACCGCATCTGTTACCCAACACCACTCCCTATCTCAGCAGCGACGGGACCCGTCTCTACTTCATGGACAATGGTCTGGTTCGATACGACCTTTCTACCCAAACCATGACCCGGCTTTCTCAAGAGAACACCTATCTGACGGATTTACGGGAGGGAAAGATTACCTATCTGGTAAAAGAGAGTCCTTGTGAGTTTTCCTACCATCTATTTGATATGGAGGGAGAGACCTGGGAAGCTCGGGATCTTCCCAAGCTGGAGGTTCCCTATACCGGGAAAAATTTGACGGAAATCATCCCCACGGATATGGACCGCACCGGAAAAATAACCTTTGTTCAAAAAGGGGTGGACGGCTATGGGGACACCACCTTGTATTTCTATTGGTTGGTGGACCGGGAGACTGGAAAGGTATCCCAAGTGCAAGGCAACGCCTGGGATTTGAGAAATCTTTCTGTGGGGCTGGTCAAGGATGACGAAGAACGGGCCACCCATGTGTATTGGGAAATGGGAGACGATGATTCCACCAGTGCCACCACCCGACGTTACCATTATCTCAGCTTGTATGAGATTACCTCGGAAGGAGCCATCGGACCGGGTAGAACCATATACAGCGCTAGGGACAATAAGCAGAATTGGTCCGGCATCCAATATGCCAGATATCACCCAGAGGAGGAGGCCATTTACTTGATGCAGGGTGCGGATTTTGGTTGGAACGGATTGATTCCGGGAATGACCTTTCGTATCCAGCTTCCCGGTTGGCAAGTTTCCAGTTCTCCCTATGACTGGCATTGGGATGTGGCGGAAGAAGGGGCCCTCAGGGCGGGAGAACGAATGGTCACCTATTACCGCCAGGATGCCTGGACGGGGATGACCCATCGGGTGAAGTTGTTCACGGTTTCTCTTTCGGAGGAATCGGCGGAGAGCTGGGCCAACGGAAGATATGCCAAAGAAGATCCCACAAAAAGAAACATTTCTTTGGCTCCGGCATCCCCGGAAGCATGGATTCCTCTCACATTGGAAGCCTTGGAGGAGGCCAACCCCAAAAAAGTATTGATCCTGGAAGGGCCGGGAAGTCCTTTTGTGGAGAAGCCATTTGAAGCCGATTATGAAGAGACCTTGCAATTTACCACTTCGATGGAAGCCCCGGAAGGACGGCCTCCCGAGTGGACCATTACCTGGGAAGAGACCTTGCCGGAGGGGGGCACTCTACTTTATGAAAAAGAGGGACATCAGGCAGATTTCACCATGCCGGCATGGGACCCCTTCTTCACGGTTGGCTCCTCTTATTATCTCCACTTGGGATACGGCCACAGCGGTATCGGTTCCGGGTGGTATGGTAAAAAAGCGGAGAATAAAAATTACTCCTGCTTCCTGGAATTCACCATGGAAGAACCGGGGTATTTAACCTATGATTTCTTCCGTTGGTACGGTTACGATACGGGAGGCACTTGGTCTACCCGGCTCAACGGAGTGCCCATTGAAAGCGGTAGCACCATGGCGGGAGGTACGCGCCTTCTCTTTCTGGAG
>CALFUG010000226.1 GCA_937928455.1 uncultured Clostridia bacterium | reverse complement strand
TTTCTTGTGACCAAAGTCTTTTTTTGTACTAAGATACCGGCTACCGTGGCTTCCATCCCATCCCTAACCTCTGTTACTTCCGGCTGCTCTCCGGCTCGACGCAAAGTCTCACTGGTCAGTGTTGTCTGTTTGGCGATGATTTCTTCTAAATCATTCAGTGGATGGTCGGATAAATATACCCCTAAATTTTCTTTCTCTAACACCATTTTCATCTTCTTGTCAAAGTCGGAAATCTCCGGCATGGGAACGCATAACGTAGGGGTTTCTAAACAAGTTTCCGCCGGGCTTCCACCAAACAAGGAAAGCTGCCCTGATATGTTTTTCTTCGCATCATTCTGGGCCGCTTCCAACAGGCCATCGCATATTGCCAGCAATTGGGCTCTGTTGGGATGCATGGTATCAAATGCGCCGGCTTGGATGAGGCTTTCCAACGCTTTGCGATTCAGTTCCTGAATGTTGATTTGATGAATGAAATGTACAATGTCTTGGTACGACCCTCTTTCTTCCCGGCCCCTTATAATCGCATCTACTACACCTTCCCCCACATTTTTCACACCCATGAGGCCAAAACGGATTTGGCCCTCCTCCACGGTGAACTTCTTCCCGGACAGATTCACATCCGGAGGCAATACCTTGATTCCCATATCCACGCAATTTCGAATATATTTGGCAATAGAGGGAGCATCTCCCATCACACTGGTCATTAAAGCCGCCATGAACTCTACCGGGTAATGAGCTTTCAAATAACCGGTTTCGTAAGCTACCACCGCATAGGCAGCAGCATGAGACTTGTTGAAGGCATATTCTGCAAAGCTGACCATTTGGTGGAAAATTTCTTCTGCCACGTCTTCCGGAATTCCTCTGGCTTTACAGCCCGGAACCTCCCCGTTGCCACGGATAAAGGCTTCCTGTTCCTTCAACATGACATCCATCTTTTTTTTGCTCATGGCTCTTCGCACCAAGTCGCTTCTGCCATAAGAATACCCCGCCAAGTCTCTTACAATCTGCATGACCTGCTCCTGATACACCAGGCAGCCATAGGTCACAGATAGGATGGGTTTCAAGCTCTCATGAAGATACTCAATCCGCTCCGGATGTTTTTTATTCTCAATGTAGGTGGGAATGGAGGCCATGGGTCCAGGGCGATATAGAGAAATGCCCGCCACAATATCTTCAAAATTGTCCGGTTTTTGATTTTTCATAAACTGGGTCATGCCGGGAGATTCCAACTGAAAAATTCCATCGGTGTTGCCGGAGGAAATCAATTCATACACCTTGGGGTCATTATAATCCATTCCGGAAAAATCGATGCATATACCTTCATTTTTTTCAATTAAATCGATGGCATCCCGAATAACCGTAAGGTTGCGAAGTCCTAAGAAATCCATCTTTAGGAGCCCCAGTTCTTCAATGGTAGTCATTGGAAATTGGGTAGATATCCCTTTGTCTGCCAAATAGAGAGGCACATATTCGTCGATGCTGTTCTTCGAGATCACCACGCCGGCCGCATGAGTGGAGGCATGACGAGGCATTCCTTCCACCGCCATGGCCATATCCACCAGCTTGGAAATCCGCAAATCATTTTCGTACTTTTCTTTTAGCTCCGGGCTGGTTTTTAATGCTTTTTTTAAGGTCATCCCCAGCTCATTTGGTACCGCTTTGGCAATCACATCTACATCCCCGTAGCTCATATTCAAAGCTCTTCCCACATCCCGGATGGCAGCTTTGGCTTTCATTGTCCCAAAGGTGATGATCTGAGCTACTTTGTCCGAACCATATTTTTCAATGACGTAGTCAATAACCTCCTGCCTTCTTTCATAGCAAAAGTCGATATCAATATCCGGCATAGATATTCTCTCCGGATTGAGAAACCTTTCGAAAATCAGCCCATATTGAATGGGGTCGATGCTGGTAATACCCAGTACATAGGCCACCAAAGAACCGGCGGCAGAGCCTCTTCCCGGCCCTACCATAATTCCTTGACTCCGTGCATAACGAATAAAGTCCCAGACGATGAGAAAATACTCCACATAATGCATGCTTTCGATGACAGACAGTTCATACTCCAAACGTTCCTGATGCTCTTTCCAGGCATCTTTGTATCTCTCCACTAGCCCGCTATGGCACAATTCTCTTAGATAAGCCCCGTTGCTTTTCCCGGCGGG
>CALFUG010000225.1 GCA_937928455.1 uncultured Clostridia bacterium | reverse complement strand
TTGCAAGACATCCTGCGGAGTGGCCAATCAGAAATGTGAGAAAAAGTAGGGGCAACCACAAGCCCTTCTTTTTTTCCCCTGAAAAGGGGAGAATAAAGGGCGCAATATATAAAAGAATATAAAATCGGGGAGTAGAATATAAATGATACATGGCTATGAACTAAATGGAATACATATCATTATCGATCCTGCCAGCGGGTCTATCCATCAGGTGGATCCGGTGGCTTTTGATGCCATTATGAATTACAGAGAAATGGAGCCTTCCGCATTAAAGCAGATGCTAATGGAAAAGTACCCGGGAGATGCTTCTTTGAACGAGAAGGAGCTGGATGAGCTTTTTCAGGATATCGAGACTTTAATACAAGATGGAAAGATCTATTCGGAAGAGGATACATGGAGAACATTGTCTGACGAACTTTGGGAAAAATCGAAAGAGGGAGAGCCGTCGTCCCATATTGTGAAAGCCCTGTGTTTGCATGTAGCCCATACCTGCAATATGACTTGTGATTACTGTTTTGCCAGCCAGGGCAAGTATCAGGGAGAGCGGGCCCTTATGTCTCTTGAGGTGGGGAAGAAAGCCATCGATTTCCTCTTATCTTCATCAGGGAGCATCCGCCATCTGGAGGTAGATTTTTTTGGAGGAGAGCCTTTGATGAACTGGGATATGGTAAAGGAAGTAGTGGCCTATGCCCGGAGTCAAGAGGAGAAGTGGCAGAAAGAGTTCCGATTTACTTTGACTACCAATGGCCTTTTGCTGGATGAAGAAGTGATGGATTTTTGCAACCGGGAAATGCACAATGTGGTGTTAAGCTTGGATGGAAGAAAGAAGGTGCACGACCGGCTACGAAAAACCGTGGGAGGGGAAGGAAGCTATGACCGTATCGTACCTCGGTTCCAGCAATTTTGCCAAAAGCGGGGGGAGAAGGAATACTATATCCGCGGTACTTTTACCCGGGACAATTTAGATTTTACCCAGGATATTTATCACATGGCAACATTGGGTTTTGATCAATTATCCATGGAGCCGGTGGTGTGTAATCCCAAAGAGCCCTATGGATTACGGGGAGAAGACCTTCCCTTTTTGAAGCAACAATATGAAGAATTGGCCATAGAGATGGTAGCCCGCTCCCGCAGAGGAGAGGGGTTTACCTTTTATCATTATATGCTGGATTTGGAAGGGGGCCCTTGTATTTACAAAAGGCTCACCGGATGTGGTTCCGGTACGGAATATCTGGCGGTGACTCCTTGGGGTGATTTGTATCCCTGTCATCAGTTTGTGGGAGATGAGAAATTCCGGATGGGCAATGTGTGGCAGGGAGTGACATGCCCTGAAATATCGGAACGGTTTGGAATCAGCCCTTTGGCTACCCAAGAAAAATGCCGAACCTGTTGGGCTCGGCTGTATTGTAGCGGCGGATGTGCTGCCAATTCCTATCACACCACGGGAGACCTTCAAGGGGTCTATGAGTTGGGATGCGAACTGTTTCAGAAGAGATTGGAATGTGCCATCATGATTCAGGTGGCCTTGAGATAGAAATACTTCCCAATTCTTTTGGGATTACTCTTGAATCACCTTGAGGGTATAGTCTGGGTTGACGCCGTACAAGATAGGGCCTAGTAAAGCCTTTACCTGCTGTACCGCCCGTAAATCTGCTACCGCCAACCGATTGCTGCCACTTAGGGTTTCGGTCATGGACTCTTCGATTTGATGATTCAGTACGTTCTGCTGTTCCTGGGTCAGTTTGATGTCACCGAATGCCAGTAAAGCCCGCTCCGTATCCCCGAACTGGGTCTTGGAGTAATCCGGGTCCACATACACCAGACGTGCATGGGGAATGGAAAGGGTTACGGTTTTGGTTTCGTGGTCAAAGAGAATGGTTTCTTCTGTTATTTGGGACAGGTCCACACCAAATGCACCGGTGCCGTAGGCATAGACGGTTTTGGACTTTTCAAAGAGGGGGATATTGGCCAGCGTTCGGGTGATTTCCATTTGAACCGACACATCCTGCTCCAACACAATGAGTTCCTGTCGGGCTCGGGTTTCTCCCAATAATGCCTGGGTGATTTCCGACTCGTTGTAGCCCATCACTTCTTCCGGAAGGAGTTCACTGAAAGAGGTAGGCCATTTACCAAAGCCCAACGTATCTCGCAGGGAGGGAATCAACAGCAGGGTTAAAATCACAATAATCAGAATGAGTATCAGTATGAGGGGGAGCGTAAAACGCAGCCCCCCTATTTTTATTACCGTTTTTCTTTTTTTCATGCTTTAATCTTTCTAATTCTTCTTATTTTTTATTTTCGCTTTTACACTTTTGCATGGATGCTTTATTAGAGCTCTTCCAAATCGTACGGTGTTTCTTGATATACATAGTAGTTGAGCCAGTTGGTGAAAAGCAAGCTAGCATGGCTTCGCCATCGGAAGAGTATTTCCTTTTCCGGGTCGTCATCCCGGAAATAGTGCTTGGGTACTTCGATGGGAAGACCCTTGTCCAAATCCCGTTTGTATTCTCCATAGAGGGTTTCTTTGTCGTATTCCTGGTGGCCCAGGATAAAGATTTGTCGTCCGTTGTCGGTGGCCAGGATATGGAGTCCGACTTCTTTGGACTCTGCCAGAATTCGTACCTCCGGCACCTTCTTCACGTCTTCCTTCTTGATGGTGGTATGACGGGAGTGAGGCGCATAAAAGATTTCATCAAATCCTCTCATGAGCGGATTCAAGGGCCGCACCACCTTGTGTTCGAATACACCAAACACTTTGCTTTTCAAAGGATGTTTGGGGATGTCGTAGTAGTAATGCAAAGCGGCTTGAGCTCCCCAGCAAATGAACATGGAGCTATATACATTGGTCCTGGCATATTCAAAGAGCTCCGAAAGCTCATGCCAATAGTCCACTCGTTCAAAGTCCATGGTTTCTACCGGCGCGCCGGTGAGAATCATGCCGTCAAATCGTTCATGGACGATTTCGTCAAAGGTCTTGTAGAAGGCCACCAAATGGTCTTCCGGGGTGTTTTGGGACGCATGGGCTTCCATGCGAAGCAAGGTCAATTCCACCTGCAAGGGAG
>CALFUG010000224.1 GCA_937928455.1 uncultured Clostridia bacterium | reverse complement strand
GCATTCTTTTCCTCCCGATAGGAATCCAGTCTTTTATATAGTTCTTTTATGCCCTTTCCACTCATGGCATTCATGCGAACACCTTCCACACCTCTATGTTGAAAGGCTTGAATCCATTGGTCGGTGGCTATTTTATCCGCCAGATCGCTCTTATTAAACACCACAATTCTTCGCTTATTCTTGATTAACTCATCCAGAATAGGATTGCGGGAAGATTGAGGAATGCGAGCATCCAGCACTTCTAGCACCAAGTCAACGGCCTTTAAGTTTTCGGAAATGAGTTCTCTGGTTTTTTTCATATGCCCGGGATACCAGTTGATGGTGCTCATTTCTTTCTCTCCCTTCCAAAGGATTCTAAAACGATGAAAAAGGACCCATAGGGTCCTTTCAGAAGTTACTTCCATTACTTGGATTTGATCTTGGCTGCTTTTCCGGTTCTTTGTCTCATGTAGTTCAACTTTGCTCTTCTGACATCGCCCTTACGCACTACTTCGATTTTCTCGATTTTTGGCGAATGTACAGGAAAGGTCTTTTCCACGCCTACTCCGGAAGCGATTCTTCTTACCGTAAAGGTTTCGCTGACGCCGCCATTTTGTTTTTTGAGAACAAATCCTTCAAATATCTGAATTCTTTCCCTGGTTCCTTCCTTGATTTTGATGTGCACTTTTACTGTGTCTCCCACACCAAACTCCGGAATATCTTTCTTCAGGTACTCTTGTCCTACTGCCTGCATAATATCCATTTGTTATTTCCTCCTCTCTCCCAAGACGTTCTTGAAGTCATTTTCCCCCTCCAGAGGACCGCCCGTAATAACTTTGATATTATAGCATGGGCCACTTGGGAATGCAAACAAATTTTCCTAATTCCACTATGCGCGAGGATGGGTATTGTCATATACATCCTTGATTCGGCTTTTGGTGACTGACAGGAACACCTGGGTGGCCGAAGGATCTTCGTGACCTAATAACTCTTGCAAGGACTTAATATCCGCTCCATTTTGTATCATATGCACGGCAAAAGAGTTTCGCAATGTTTGGGGGGTTATGTTGCTTTCAATACCTGCTTTCTTGGCATACTCTTTGATGATTTTCCACAAACCTTGTCGTGTGATTCGATCCCCGGCATAATTGACAAAAAGGGCTCTTTCTTCTTTGCCCTTTTCTTGATCTTTTCGAAGAAGCTTAGGCCTGGCATCGTACACATACTCCTCTAATGCCGCTTTGGCCGGCCGCCCCATTGGCACAATTCGTGCCTTTCCGTGTTCACCCTTACAGGTCACAAAGCCCATTCTTAAATTGATATCCTCCAAATTGGCTTCCGTAATTTCGCTAACTCGTATGCCGGTGGCATATAAAACTTCCAGGATTGCCCGGTCTCGCACACCGCGTAAAGAACCGTCCGGCAAGGACAACAACTTGTCCATTTCCTCTACCGTCAGATACTCTAGTTCTTTTCTCTCAATCTTCGGGGATTTGATTCGAAAAGTGGGATTCTCTTTCACGTACCCCTTCTCTACCATAAATCGATAAAATGCGCGAAGGGATGCCACCTTCCGATTCACAGTAGCCGCAGATTTCCCTGTATTCTTAAGGTCCAGCAAATACCCCACCACCTCTGTGTTGGTAGCTTTTTCCAAACCAATAATTTCCTTCTCCGCCAGTCGTCGTTGGAATTCCAACAGATCTCTCCGATAAGCCTCCCTTGTGTTCTTGGCTTTCCCTTGTTCCTCTGTTAAATATTCCATGAACTCTTCCAGATAGGCTTCCATAAGACCATGAACCTCCCCATTTGTGCCTCCCCTTACTTGGGAGTGCCCCTATTATATCTCACCCTCTTTCGGTTTACAATAACAATTATGCATTTCCGGCCGCCTTATTTTTTTCATAGGCTAATAAAATAATCAGTGCCGTCTTGGCATCCACAATTTCTCCTTGAAGTACCATTTCTCGTAATCTATCCAAGGGCCATGTTTCCACAACGATGGCTTCATTATCATCAAAGGATGTCTCACCAGGTGTCAAATCCTTCAGAAAAAACAAATGCAGCTTTTCCGTGGTATATCCACAACTACTAAAGTAGGCACCCATATACTCGATGGTGGCCGCTTGGTACCCCGTCTCTTCTTTTAACTCTCGAAGGGCCGCCGATTCCAATTTCTCTCCCGGCTCCAGCTTTCCAGCTGGTGCTTCAAACACCACCTGTTCCACGGCCTTGCGATACTGTCGAATCATAACCATCTGCTCATCGGGAAGCACCGCTGCCATCACTACACCACCGGTATGTTCCACAATCTCTCTTTCGGAAATACCACCATTCACCGCCAATACCCGATCCTTTCGAAGGTTTAATATTTTCCCTTTATAAATCATTTCGGAGTGAATGGTTTTTTCCTCAAACGTCATTTTGGCCTCTTTTCTTCCTTTCATAAAGACTACTCGGTACGGTTCATAATCTTGGATTTCTCCACCGCCGCTTGAAATGCCTCTTTCACATTATCCTTAAACCCATTTTCAAAAAGTGTATTTACCGCCTCGATGGTGGTTCCTCCCGGAGAGCATACATTCAGGCAAAGCTGCTTTGGTTCCACCCCCGTTTCCAACACCATCTTTGCAGCCCCCAGCACCGACTGGGCCGCAAATCGTGTGGCCATTTCCAGATTCATTCCGTTATTTACGGCCCCTTCAATCAGGGCTTCAATATAGAGGTATGTGTATGCCGGAGAACTGCCACTGACACCAATGATGCAGTGCATCCATTCTTCCGGAACCACCTCCGCTTTTCCCACACTACGAAAGATTTCCATGGCTTTCTCTAGGTCTTGATTGGAAACATTCCGATTGGGGCTTACTGCAATCATTCCCTCTCCTACCATCGCCGGTGTATTGGGCATAATGCGGATAATTTTCGCCGACAAAGGGAGAATCTTTTCCATATATTTTAAAGATATGCCAGCTGCCATAGAAATCAAGATTTTTCCTGCCGCCCAATTCTCTTGTACCAAAGGCATCACTTCTCCGTAACTGTCCGGTTTAATGGCCAAGAGAATGAGATCGTTATGCGCCACCAATTGGCCAATATCTTCTGTGGTTTTCACCAACAATAAATCTTCCCAGTTTTTCCGACGTTCCGGGTCTTTGTCGCAAACCATAATGTCACGACTGACGTAATTCCCTGATTCTACGCACCCTTTCAAGAGTGCGCCTCCCATATTACCGGCTCCGATGAATCCTAGCTTCATATTCATCCCCCCTCATTTTCCAAAAAATACAGTTCCAATTTCCTGACCTTCCCAGGCCTTACGAATCACGTTTTTCTTTCTTCCATTCAGCAAAATCATAGGAATACCATATTCATTCACACGGCGGGCGGCCTCAATTTTAGTGAGAATGCCTCCTGTCCCAAAGTCACTCTTCCCTAGCACATCGATTTCCTCCAAAAGCCCGTCAATATCCCAGACTTCTTCAATTAATGCGGCGTCCTCATATCGTTTAGGGTCTTTGTCATAGACGCCATCGATGTCCGACAACACAATCAAACAATCTGCATTCCACAAATTTGCAGCCGATGCGCTTAAGGTGTCGTTGTCTCCAATTTTTATTTCGTCCACCGACACGCTGTCATTCTCGTTAATAATGGGAACCACCCCTTCATCTACCAAAGTAAACAGTGCATTTCGTATATTCAATGTTCGATGTTGATCCGAAAAATCCTCTCGGGTCAACAGAATCTGCGCCACATGAACACCGTAATCCCAAAAGGCTTCCTTGTATGCCATCATCAATTCTACCTGCCCGATGGCACACAATGCTTGTTTATAATTAATATCGCCTCTCCGGGTCCACTTGTTGATAGCACCCACACCACATATACCCGCACCGGAAGACACGATAACGACTTGTTTTCCCATCCGGACCAACTCGGCTGCTTGCTCCACGATTTCGTGAAGAACCGTTTTGTCTACCACCCCATTTGGATCAGAAAGCACATTGCTCCCAATTTTTAAGACAATTTTCTTACTACCCTTTATCAAATCTCCCATTGATTCCATCGTTGTCGCTTCCCTTTCTTATCAATCCCCCAACAAGCCTTGTTGCAACGGCTCTCGGCTGCGATTATAGTACCACATTCTCCATGGTTTCACAAGCGGCCACTCCTTTCAAATATATCGGGTAGCCTCTATACCATTTTGCGGTGTCACTTCCACTTTATTGTGGCCTTCATCCCACAGATATGTTGTTTCTCTCCGCTTTCCGCAAATAATTCCAATAATTTTGCGCAAGTTGTTGCATTTATCCGAACATTCGACTATAATTCAATTGTGGTTATCCCCCTGATAACCTCATTAATCTCTAATCCCAATACCCCTTTTGAACAAAATAGACCGCAATTGTGGTCTATTTTGTTTTTTGTCTCTCCATGATATAATGCATCCATGAAAAAAATCATTCAACCATTCCCTGAGCTACTGCCCATGAGTCAAGAATTATTCGCTTATTTTTCAGGATGCAAAATAGGAGTTCTTGACATAGAAACCACTGGCCTGAGCCCCTTTCGAAACAAAGTGATTCTGGGCGGATTAATTTCTTATGAACCTTCCGGCCAAGGAATCTTGCATCAATATTTTGCAGAAAATCCAATAGAAGAGCCTCTCTTGATAGAGGCTTACTTGCATGCGATGAAAGACCTGGATGTTCTTATCAGCTACAACGGACGTGGATTTGACCTACCTTTTATAGAAGCAAGAGCCAAGGCCCTGAACATTCCCTTCCCGGGATGGCCTTATCATCTGGACTTGTATCTTCTCATCCAAAAGTCTTCCGATTTAAGAAAGCGCCTTCCCAACTTAAAGCAAAAAACCGTAGAAGATTATCTGGGTCTGTGGATTCACCGGGAAGATCGCATCAGCGGAGGGGAAAGTGTTTCTCTGTACGAAGAATACGTAGTATCTGGAGAACAAGCTCTTGCGGAAAAGGTGCTGCTTCACAATCAGGATGACTTAAAACAGCTGAGTCGTTTATTGAAGATTACGGAAAAGTGTGATTTGTCCCAAGGGTTGTTTCATCTGGGATTCCCCGTTTCACCAGAGCTGTTTGTGACACAGATTCACTTTCGTTCCCATTACCTGGAGGTAGCGGGAATTCAACATCGAAACCCCATCGGTTACTACTCCTTTGGTGACATGGACCAAAGTGTAAAAATCGCTTTTGATGGAACGGAAAATACATTTCAATTGGCTTTTCCTCTTTTTCGGAAGGCCCAGGGGCTTTTCGTAGATTTATTCAGTCTGGGTTTGCCCCAGGAAGCGTTTGAAAACCAAGAGGGGTTTGAAAGTGGATTCCTTATCCTGAGAGAAAAGGAAAACACCAATTACCCCTTAATTAACCAATTAATACGACAATTAGTCCAAAAGATCCGAAAAGAAATGGAGGAACAATAGATGGCAATGATACACCTGGCCCAACAGGTCAAAGAAAGCAGCTTCGAATTGGCTGCCACCTCAGCACAACTTCGCAACCAAGCCCTGGAAAAAATGATTCAGTACTTGTCCCAAGAAAAAGAAACCATCTTCAAAGCCAATGAAAAAGACCTGGCATTAGGAAAAGAGAGCCAACTTCCCAGTCCTTTGCTGAATCGACTAAAATTCGACTCGCACAAGCTGAGAGAAGTCACGGAAGGAATCCAGGGACTGATTCAAATGGAAGATCCTCTCCATAAAATATTGTTAAAAAGGCAGTTGGACCAAGGCCTTTTGCTGGAAAAAGTTACCTGCCCCATTGGTGTAATTGGTGTAATTTTTGAATCCCGGCCGGATGCCCTAGTTCAAATTTCCGCACTTTGCATGAAAAGCGGCAATGGTGTGTTGCTGAAAGGCGGAAGCGAAGCAGCCCATACCAACCGGGCATTGTTTGAAATAATAGAAAAAGCCGGGATAGATGCCGGTTTGCCGGACCACTTCGCCCTGTTGGTGGAGACCCGGGAAGATACACGGGAAATGTTGAAATGGGAAAATTATATTGACCTTATCATACCGAGAGGTAGCAATGAATTTGTTCGTTTTATCCAAGATCATTCCCGCATTCCCGTCATGGGCCATGCCGATGGAGTTTGCCATATCTACGTAGACGAAACCGCAGATTTGAATAAGGCCCTTCCCATCATATGGGATAGCAAAACACAATACGTGGCCGCTTGTAATACGGTGGAAACCCTACTGGTTCACCAAAAATCGGCGCCTATTCTCCTCCCCATACTAAAAGAACAAATGGAAGGCGTGGTACAACTTCGAGGATGTCCGCAAACGAGAGATATTATCTCCGTGATGGAATCTACGCCAGAGGATCATGCCACAGAATACCTGGATTATATTCTCTCGATAAAGGTGGTGGCCTCCCTGGAGGAAGCCATTCACCATATCAATCAATTCGGGTCACATCACACGGATTGTATTATTACAGAGGACTCCCATTGCAAAGATCAATTCTTTTCACTGGTAGACTCTGCCGGAGTATACCAGAATTGTTCGACTCGTTTTGCCGATGGATTTCGGTACGGCTTTGGCGCAGAGGTAGGTATTTCTACCGGCAAGCTCCATGCTAGGGGCCCCGTTGGGTTAGATGGTTTGGTTACCTATAAATATCAATTAACAGGGCAGGGTCATGTGGTGGCAGAATACGCAGAAGGAAAAAAGGCATTCCATTTTAAGGATTTGTAATAAGCTAAAACGAAAAATGCCGCTTCTCACGGAGCGGCATTTTTAATTTGCTCATTCATCCAACTTCTGCATTTATAGCTTTACCTATATCGAGTACCGGTAGCCTCCGGGTATGCCTCCCTGTCCCATTCATGGGTTTTTGCCAGGAACTCAGATGTCACATTGAAATATTCATGGGAAACTTTTGAGCCTTGATCCGGAATCGGATCGTTCCAAGTCACATCTACCATGTACCATTCTCCGGATAGAAGAACCATGTTCCAAACATGCTTTTGGCCGGAATATTCCCCCCGCACCATCCGGGAAGAAATACCCATCTTTTGCATCATCAAATCAAACATTTCCGCATACCCTTGGCAAATTCCTTTTTCATAGTAAAGAAGACCCTCTACCGATTGACTGGGATGCTCCAAATCATACACGGTTACCGAGGTATCATATTGATAATTGCGCACCATGTAGTCATGTACCGCCTTTTCCTTCTCAAAGGTGTTCATATCCGAGATGATGATATCTCTCAAAATATCACTGAGTATCAAGTTCAGCTCTTTGGCTTTCTGAGAAGCATAAAGGGAAGTGGATCCCGGATTTTGGATCAGTGCTTGGATTTGAGTATGAACCGAGTAGGTCATTCTCACATCCAATGCTTCATTACCCGCATCATAGAGATAATACACACTCTTGATTCCATTGTCCACTGCAAAGGAACTGGTGAGAAGTTCATCATAAACCCTTCGAGGAACCTCCAAAGATAGGGAAGGCAACAAACTTCTTTTGGCTTCCAGAATGACGGATTGGGCAACTTCTACACTGTCAATTCTCATCCCGGGTATATACTCACTGCCCGGTTCTCCACCTTGTTCTCCATTTACCTCATCCAACATTCGAACGGCCATGGCGATGGTTTGCTCTCGAGTGGTCATTCCTTTCGGAGTGAACCGGTTATTCCCGGTGCCTTGAACGAACTCTTTATAAACCATGTAATAAATGGAAGGGCGGGCATACGTGCTAATTTGGGAGTCGTCTTCGAAAAGACGAACACCGGTAGCGGTTAAACGATTCCCCGTGGCTTTGGTGTATACTCTCGTTAACATAGTAGCGGCTTGTTCTCGGGTTAAGGCCCCTTGGGGATCAAACAGCCCGTTTCCCACTCCTTTGACAATCCCCAAGGAATAGGCTTTTAATACCGAAGGGTCTTGCGTATCCGAAAAAGGATTGGTTGTAGGTGTTGGTACTTTGGAGCCTTTGATGCTTTCGTATAGCTTCACCGTAACCTGGGCAAATTCCAGACGGCTGGTAATCTGATTCATGTTTTGGTCTTCAAAAGAGGCAGGGAGAATATCATATGAGATTCCTTTACTCACACTTTCCCTTGCCCAGGATGACACGTAGCCAGGTGTAACAGCGGCCCATGCCATGGATGTGCTGGAGACCATCAATGACAAAATGACTATTATAATGAGGGATGTTTTGTTATTTTTCCTAGCTTGCATCATGAGTATCCACTCCTTTATTCATACCTTTGGAAATATAGGGAACTCGGCGTAATGCCCCAGTGGGACAAACCTTGAGGCAATTCCCACACCGTATACAATCCACACTATTGGGGGTCTGATACGTGGGTATGTGGAACTGACAAGCCTGCTGGCATTTCCCACACCGAATACATAACTCCGGGTCCACTTCAAATCGATACAGGGAAATCGGATTAAACCCTCCGTAAATCGCACCAAGGGGACAAAGGTACCGACAAAAGGGGCGATATATCATTAGAGAAAGAAAAATGATTCCGATTAGGATGAATGATTTCCAGGCAAACAGCCAACCGATGGCCTCTCGAATCCCCTGGTTCAAAATCCCCAGAGGCCATCCAGCCATCAATGTGCCGGAAGGACAAACATACTTACAGAACCAGGGATCTCCACCCCCCAAATCCCCCACTACAAATGCGGGAAGAAGAAATACGAAAAAAACCAAAAGCACATATTTGATTTTTTTTAATAACCACTCTCCCGGCAGCTTGTCCATCTTCTTATAGAATGGAATTTTATGAACCAGATCTTGGAACAATCCAAAAGGACATAGGAATCCACAAACAAATCGCCCCAACAACGCACCCATCGCCAAAAAGAATCCAATCAAGTAGTAAGAAAGAATGGTGCCCCGTTCCGATACCACCGCTTGAAAAGCACCTATGGGGCAAGACCCCAATGCCCCCGGGCAGGAATAGCAGTTCAGTCCGGGAACACAAGCCACTTTTCCATTGCCCTGGTATATCGTGCCCTCCAAAAAACCTTTATAATAGCCATTGGTAACGGCGAAAAAAGCCAATTGGATAATGGTTCTTTTTTTCTCTTGTTTTGCCACATTGGCATCCCATGGACGGAGGCTTTTCATCTCATCCTATCCCAATACATTCCAAGCAGATTCGTATGGCCTTGGTGAAAACCACCGCCGCTTCTCCTCTAACTACGCCAAAAGTGAGTAGTGCCAACCCAATCCCCAATATGGCTACCGGAATGACTCTTCCATGACTCTTTCGAAGCAAAGCCCACTTGTTCCATTTATCGTTTCTATCACTGGAGATATTCATGGATGATTTCTTCCCACTCCTCTTTGGTATGACTCCCATAACTGATTTTCGTAACAACGTTCCCCTGACTATCCACCACAAAAGATGCAGGAATCGCACTAATATTTCTTACAACGGAGGACACAATATTTTTGGAAGATAGCAAATGCATGAAATCTGCTCCGGTACCATCCGTTATCTCCATGGCCTTGGCAATGTATTCCGGCTTTGGTGTATAATCCCCGTTCTGAACATCAATCATGATTCCAATCACATTGACCCCTTGAGGTTCGTACTGGTGGTATATTTCTGCCAAGGTTGGCATGGCTTGAATGCAGGGATTGCAGTAGGTGCCCCATACATCCACTATAGTAATGGTGTAATCCTGAAAGATAGTAGAATCCACCACATTCCCATACAAATCCAAAGTCTTTATGTTTTCCAGCCCCGTAGACCTTCCCTCTTCTACCGGCACAGCGGTAGTTTCCGTCCAACTCACATCATATGCCAAGGGGTCTTCGTTGTCTTCCCCTTGGGCCTCCGGGTTTTGCCCACACGACACCATAACCAACAAGGAAATAATCAGAAGTAGCAATATCCCCAACAGCCTTTTGCTTCCACCGTATTCTCTCTGTTTCTTTCTCAACATGACGGTCTCCTTTTCTCACAAGGTATTTTTACTACCTATACCCGGCAAAAGAAGGCCCTAAACCTTGGTTATCGGATATCCTTCCCTAGATAGGTTACATAGTCACAAGATGGGTACTGGTTGAAATCCCATTGATGGTCTTTCTTCATTTTCTCGTCATCCACATTGTAGTATTGATAGGATACCCGGCTCCCTCCATCGGGAACTGGATCATTCCAAGTGGTATCCACATGATAATACTCTCCATAAATACCAACCATGTTCCAGGCATGTCCTCCTCCGGAAGCGGAACCGTATACGATATCACAATAGATGTCCGCATTGAGGCTCAATGCACAGAACAACTCCGCATATCCCTGGCATACACCCGTTCCGTTGTTTAGAAGTCCGGAAAGAGAATACGCATCCGCATATTTTTCCGGGTTCAGTTCCGCCCGTTGGTCATAGGAATGGTTTTCCACAACATAATCATGTATGGCCCTTTCTCTTTCATAAGCCTTCATGCCCGGAGAAAGAATCTCACTTAAAATTTCTTCCAGTCTTCCATAAATATCTAAAGCCTCGTCGGACACCCTGGTGTAATCCAACTGAGGATTTAAAGTGAGGGCAATGACTTCCCCTCCCTTGGAATATTCCAAAAAACACCGAAACTGTTGATGGATGGTCCCGTACGTATATGACATAGACCGAATTTCCGTATGCATCAGCAGATCCGCTCCCACCGAGTCGATTTCTTCTTCTAAGTCGGGGCTCATGGTCAGGGCGATGGAGGGCATCAAGTGATATTGGGCATACCCTAAAACCTCTCGCAATTCTGACATGGAATGAACCGTCATCCCTGAATAATAATCCAAAGATGGGGCAAAGGCAGAATTGGACCGAAAAAGCTCTTCCAGCATCCGCAGCGCCAAAATAATTCCTTGCTCTCGAGTCAGGTTTCCCTTGGGATCAAACTGTTGGTCTCCCATACCTTTGATGATATCTCGACTTGCCATGAAATATACTGCATCCTGTGCCCATCCGTCAATTTCCCAGTGATCCGCAAAGTAATGATCGGGAAGTGCATATATTGGCTCTCCAAGAAATTTTTCATATAAACGACTCATCATGGTAGCCGCCGTTTGGCGATTCAAGGGTGCCTCCGGCTGATAGAAGTTTTCCCCTACCCCATTCACCACACCCAGTTTCCAAGCTTGAATCACATCGGAGTCCGTGGTATCTAGGAAGGGTAACTCCTCGTTTATAGTGACCTCCCGGTTGGTTTCCTCTCGCCACATAGCCATGATAACTCCCGCAAATTCTTCCCGGGTCATGGCTTCTTTCAGAGACTGAGATGCTAGACTTTCCGGAATTAAATTGCGGTTCTCTCCTCTTAGCACTTCTTCTTCCGCCCAGGAAGAAGTTTGCTCTGATTCCAATCCAAAAGCAGGGCTTCCCACCATTGGGGCAAGAACCCAGAGAATAAAAACAACGCAAAATATTTTTTTCAAACCTCGCCTGTTCATAAACTACTCTACCTCTTCATGAATCAGATTCGCCGTTTTTGTATAGTTGTCCCATATCACTTCGTAGCCCAAAGCTTCTGCCAGTTGTCTCAAAGGAACATAGGATTTCCCATGCCGAAGAATTAATTCCTCTTTTTCGGAAACATAAACCGAAGATTCCCCCAAATGTACTGACGCCTTTTTCTCTTTCGGGTTCCACAATATCTCAGCCCCCAGTGCTTCCCCCACTTCCCGAAGAGGTATGAGTACCTGGCCGGAAACTTCCCGAAGGGGACTGGATTCCAGAGAAAGAGGCTTTCCTTCCACCCACAATGAAATAGGCTGTGCCTTTTGAAGTTGTCGGGCAAAGGCCAAAGAGGTGGTCCAGTTTTGCCGCCAAATTTCATCATACTTAGAAAAAGGAATGGGGGCGGTCAAAGAACCCTTTCCTATCTCCAAAGTAATCACCGGTCCACCGGTAACTTGCCAATACCATGTATCATAGGTGCCCATCCGCAGATTTTCCTTTGGCTCCACCAGAGAATACCCGGTGATTCGACTCAAATAACTGGCAATACTGTCATAGGGGGGGTCCCAATAAATGATTTCGCCCGCCGCATGAACATTTAATACTCCCTGAATATCTTCTTTTAACGTGAAGTCGCGAATAGCCCGGGTCTCCGGTTCGGAAAAAGGGTTCTTCCCCGGATAAAAGGCCGCTCCTGGAGAGTCCACAACAGACACCTTGTGCCTCGTAAAATTTCGGTTGAGATCTACCCCGTTCAGATTGGATTTCCAAGAAGCAAGACTTTTTTCTCCTTTGGTCACACTTTTCAAAAGCTCCTGATTCTGAATGGTTTTGCCGCCATACATGGCAATTTCTGCCCCGTCCGGATTCAATAGAGGAACAAACCAAAGAGCCACGTCATCCAGAACCTTTCGGGTTTGATATCCTCCATATTGAAAAGGATCCTCCGATTGGTATGCCAGAAGAAGCTGCTCCATTTG
>CALFUG010000223.1 GCA_937928455.1 uncultured Clostridia bacterium | reverse complement strand
CATCGACAAGAGCTGCTGCAAGGGTTGCGATATTTGTTATGCGGTATGCCCTAAACAAATCTTCGTCCGATCGAAAAACAGAAATCACTACGTAACCAACATGCCGGATATCACAAATCCCGAAACCTGTATCTATTGCGGTATGTGTGAAAGGATGTGCCCCGACGGGGCCATTGATGTGCAAAAGGAGGAATCATCGGAAAATGAGGATTAATGTAAGGTTTGCAGGAGCCGGAGGCCAGGGTGTAATTCTGGGTTCGGTGCTATTGGCCAAAGCCTATGGTATTGGGGAGGATTACAATATATCTCAAACCCAAAGTTACGGCCCGGAAGCTCGAGGGGGAGCTTGTAAGGCGGAAGTGGTGATTTCCGATGAAAATATTGACTACATGAAGGTGGACCAAGCCGATGTTTTTATTGCCTTTAACCAGATGGGATACGACAAATACAAAGCCACGGTGAAGAAAAACGCCATGGTATTGGTGAATAGTACCCTGGTAGAACCGGACCGGCCGGATGCCTATAAGATTCCGGCTACTGACATGGCCGAGGAAATGGAAAAACCTTTTGTGGTGAATATGATCATGCTGGGAGCCTTGACCAAGCTGCTTCCCAAGTTGCATTATCCCAAAGTGGAAGCGGAAATCATGGAGAACTTCGCCGCCTCCATCGCCGGTGTAAACCTGGAAGCTTACGACAAAGGCTACCGTTATATGGAAGAAAAATTAAAAGCCACAGGATAACTTTTGTTCTTTTCTTCACAAAACCTACAAATTTCTCTTGTATAGTAATTCTATCGCACTTGGGAGGGTTTTATGAAGAATCGAAAAAAATGGGTTGGAAATATTTTAGTATTGGCTATTTTATTGTTGGCCATGGCTATGACAGGATGCGGGGAAGAAGAAGCGCCTCCCGCCGAAGTATATAATAACCAGGCAGAAGCCAACTGGGTTCTCCTGACCATTCATTACCCGGAAGAAGCGGGAATGGAAGACGTGGTGGAATATAAAGTATATAGTGTCAACGGCACCATGACTCCCCTTAGCACACTGCAAGCCTATGGGGAGGCGACTCAGGTTCCGGTTGTCATTAGCGAAGGAACCACCGCTTATGTTCAAGGCATTGGTGGAATCTTCGAAAATGACTACATGGCTCCGTCCGGATGGGTGTACACGGTAAATGATGAAATGTCCATGGAGGCGGCGGGGGAATATTCCTTGGATCCGGAGGATCACGTGGTCTGGTCCTACACCACATTTACAAAGGAAGCATTTCAGTAAAATTCGTGTGGCCGGGTCATTTAACTAAAAAATTCAATAAAGAAAACTTTAACAACTAACATACAATCTACACAGAACCATCACATTGA
>CALFUG010000222.1 GCA_937928455.1 uncultured Clostridia bacterium | reverse complement strand
CATAAATTAATTGAGGTGTGATCTATTTACATTCAATTATGGCATTTGACAGACGAGCATTGTAAAGGAGGTTGGTTCTATGACAGAGACAGCTGGAGCAAAAATGGGGCTACAAATAAGAGATGGAAAAGTAGCCAAAGTAGGTAGTACAAAAAGAATACAAGAACTGAATGGTATGTTGCATGCAGAGCGCCCCAACGCAGACATATTCAGGGCAAAAGTACTGACTAAAGTGTATAAGGAAACGGAGGGGGAGCCTATTATCCGTAGAAGATATAAGGCATCTGCCGAGTTGTACCGCACTATGCCGCCGGTGATTTATAATCACGAGCGCTTGGCAGGTTGGCCGGCAGCCAGAATCCGGGGGGTACAAGTGGCTATTGAAATGCATGCACACTGGTTGGCGGGGGATTTAGACAACCTAGCCACCAGAACTTATGATCCGTTTGAAATTACAGACGAAGACAAAGAAACACTTCGGAATGAACTGATTCCTTATTGGAAGGATAAAACACTAACTAGTTTATGGGCTAAGTATTTGCCAGAGGATGAGGTAAACAAGATGCAGGCCGGCGGGTTTGCGGATATTGTAAACTATATTACATCTCATGGTTCCCACTTCCTGCCGGACTATCCTTACCTAATGGAGCATGGATTTGTGGGTCAGTATGAAACGGTTAAAAAATGCCTGGAAGAATTGGATGTTTCCCTTCCAGAAAACATTGAAAAGAAAGAGTTTTATGAAGGCCTGCTAGAGGTTTTGTTGGGCATTAAAAAACTGGCAGAAAATTATGCAGACGAAGCAGCGAAACTGGCCGAAAAAGAAGAAGATCCGATTCGTAAAAAAGAGCTCTTGGAAATGGAAGCTTGTATGAGACATGTTCCTTGGAATCCGCCCAGGAATTTTTATGAGGCTATGGAAGTGGTCTGGCTTGTTTTCTGTCTTCTGTTCATTGAGGGCGCAGGCCCTTCGGTAACTTACGGCAGATTTGACCAGTATATGTATCCGTTCTATAAGCAAGGGATTGAAGATGGTACATTGACTCCGGAGAAGGCGATGGAGTTCATTGAAGAATTATACATCAAGACCACTTCAAACCCTTGGTTCCAGTCTACTGATTTGGCATATTATTTTGGCGGATATTATCGATACCCTCACATTGATGTGGGTGGTCTGGATGTGGATATGCAAGATGCTTCCAACGAATTATCGTATCTCTGCTTGAGAGCCATGCGATACGTCAAAACTACAGCTCCTTCTGTTAGTTTATTGCTTCACCAGAAGACGCCGGATGATTTACTACTGGAGGCCATTAAGCTATCGGCAGAAGGAATGGGGCATCCCTCGTTCTTCAATGTTGAATCTTTGTATGGCATGTTGGAAACAAGAGCAGGAGGTCCCAATGGAAGAAGCCCATATAGTCGAGAACAAATACTGGAGTGGGGTTCGCCCATTGGCTGCGTAGAACCGGGCGTTATGGGGTATCAATATGGACATACTGATTCCGCGATTATTAATGTAGGCTATGCGCCTAGTTTGGTGTTAACAAGAGGCAAGAAACCTGCTGATGCAGCTGGTTACGCGGCTGGAGAAATGTTGTCCTACGACAGTGGTGACGTATCTCAGTACAAAACATACGCAGAGTATTACAAAGCTGTAAAAGATCAAATGGATTTTGCGATACGAAGTGCTCATAAGAACGCAATCATCGCAGAAAAGATTTTAGCGGAACAATTCCAGCTTCCCACATACACCCTTCTTGTAAGAGGTGCAGTAGAAAAAGGAATGGATGCAGCAGCAGGAGGCGCTTTGTGTAATGTAGGTCCTACCATTCAGATGGTTGGGTTCGGAACCCTGGTAGATTCTGTGGCGGCGGTGAAAAAAGTAATTTATGATGATAAGGAATATTCCGTGGAAGACATGGCAAAAGCAATTGAAGCCAACTTTGAGGGATATGAAGATTTACGAAAGAAATTACAAGAGGCACCAAAGTATGGAAACGATGATGATTACGTTGACAAAGATGCTGCCGATTTGTGGAAATTCTTTGCAGAAACGGTAAGAGGGCTGAGAAATGGTCGGGGAGGCTATTGTGATCCGGCTATACAGATGGTGCAGGCCCATATAGGATTTGGTGCAATGACGGGACCGACACCCAACGGGAGATTGAATGGTGAACCTTTGGCTGACACTATGTCTGCCACACAACAGGCGGATGTGAATGGCCCAACCTACGCGGCAAGAAGTTATGGCAAGCTAAACTATCCCATGTTCAGTAATGGAACCTTGTTAAATATGTGGATCAGTGGGAATGAATTGCTTGCAAAGAGATAATTTTTGAAGAGTATAAAAAAAGGAGGGGAAAAAATGGTATTGGAACTTAACACACCGGAAGCCACTTATTATGAGCCAGAGTATAAGTCGGCTGGAATCAACAATTTTGCAAATTTGGTGAGAACCATGCTGAACGACTATGGTGTATACCACGTTCAATTCAACACAGTGGATAAAGAGGTATTGAAGGACGCGCTGGAAAGCCCGGAAAATTACCCCACTCTAATGGTGAGAATTGCAGGGTATAGTGTATACTGGTCGGATCTTAGCAGACGGTGTCAAGAGGATGTAATTAGTCGAACGGAGCATACATTCTAAAGAACCGCAAAAGTAGGTTCTGTTTACAGAACCTACTTTGTTTTTTTGAGAAGATGTTTAAGGCGTGAGACGTCAGTATTTTTTAGCATAAGGAATAAACCGGGAAGGTATTAGACGAAAATGGAATGTGAATTTGAAGTGACAAACAAGGAAGATTTCTTGAACATTTTTGATATCGGTCATTATCGTAATGAAGACGGCCCTGGGATAAGGACCA
>CALFUG010000221.1 GCA_937928455.1 uncultured Clostridia bacterium | reverse complement strand
GGAATTCTTCCAAGTCCGGCTGCAATAATGGCTCTCCACCTGTGATACATACGCCATCAAGCACCTCTTTTCGTTTTTTCAAAAACTCAAAAAACTCTTCCATGGGTATCACCGGCTCAAGGCCCTTATCCTCTACTAGCATTTTGTTATGACAAAATGGGCAGCGAAAATTGCAGCCGCCAGTAAACACGGTGCACGCCACCTTGTCCGGGTAATCCAGAAGAGTTACTTTCTGCAGTCCATATATATTCATCTTGTCCTCCTAATGACCTTTTGGCATGTTTTCTATAAAAATTTTCACAAGTTCTCAATCACATGGTATAATACTTTCAATTTGATACCAAATGATACTGTTAATGGAATGAGTGGGGCGTGATTTATTGAAAATTCAAAGTGTGTTTCTTGTGATTCTGTGCCTTTTCATATGTTCCATTTTGTTCCTTGGGTGTGTTGACCAAACCAATGATTCTTACTCTCCCAGCACCATGGACCCCGAAGAACAATTGAAGAATGTGCTCCAAAGATATAATGAGATTTCAGAAAATGATGTTGTAATACCCCCATCTGATCAACTGGGTTCTTCTTGGTATGTTCTTTATCAAACCTCGGATTTCAGGGTCAGTACCCGAATCCAAGAGGAGAATTTCCAGGTACTCCAAAGGTATCGGGATTCCTCCCAGACCCAAGCCATTTCCTATGCAAAAGACTTCTCTCTTGCTTTTGATTCTACCATAAAAGAGGACGAGGTTTTTGAAGGGCTTCACCGGCTCATCACGCAGCATGATGGTCGAGGAAACACGGATAAATTGGGAAATATTTCTTTCTCTTACACAAAAGTTGTTCTTTGTAATGGAGATTGGGAATATGATATTCTCATGTCTTTCCCAAAAGTATATTATGATTGACTGCCCAACCCGGATCCAAAATGGCATATCTTGGGAGAATAGCAGGATCGTTAATGGATGTTTTATAACGGGTTTCACTGTCCGTGATTACGGCCGCTACCAAAGGCAATCAGACACCGACGTTGGTTGTAGGCTGTTGACATTTTTCCCCTTCCTGCTGAGACCTCATGCGTTTTCCCTTATTCATAATAAAAAAGGGCACCCAGTGGATTACCAACTCCACTGAGTACCGATATGGTGCGGATGAAGAGATTCGAACTCCCAACCAACGCATTCGTAGTGCGGTACTCTATCCATTGAGCTACATCCGCTTGTTCCGAACCGTGCCTTATTATTATACACAGAACCCCGGTTCTTGTAAAGGTTTGGTCCCTATTGTATAATGAAAATCACAGAAAGAAAATGAGGTGATTCGGATGAAAGTAGTGAAGAAAACCGGCATCGTGGCAGGTGCTGTGGTAGGGGGCGTAATCGGCGGTGCCGTATCGGTTATCGGAAGAGTTTCCAACAAAAAAATCGTGGACAACGTGGGAGAAAGTGTGGTGGATTCCCTGATTTATTTTGGGGGGATTGCCGGCAATCTGGCTTCCGGTGCGACAGATGTTCTTGTGGGAAACATACGAGAGGATATCCAGCAGGTAGACGAAGGCATCGATGACTTAAAAGATGGCGGAAAAATGCTGGTGGGAAACTGGGTTCACAACGCAAAACTAATCATCGGAGAAACCGGTGAGGTGGTGAAGGGGGCGGTCCATAGAGATCCGGAGGCCGTTAAAGATGGATTAAAGACTATTGGGCAAATTGCCGCAGTAGGGGTTATGACGGTAGGAGCTATTCGGCTAAAACAAGATGGGGTTCAAGAAATAGAACCATCGGTAGAATTTGACACAAATTTCGATACAAATCCCATGGATGGAGATAATGATATAGAAGGGGTAGAGTAATCTCTACCCCTTCTTATTTTTTGAATTTGTCTGTTTCGAATCATCATCCTTGGCTTCTTTTTCTCTGGCATAAAGCAGGGTGGAACTTCCATGACGTTCCGCCCGTACCTCCAAACCATCCAACGATCGTATAAAGGGAGTCAACTTGCTAAAACCGAAGTTCCTTACATCGAAGTCCGGATGGCGTTTTAATAACATACCTCCCAGGTCTCCAATAAAAACCCACCCGTCTTCGTCGGATTTTTCCCGGATAATGTTGATCACCGAATCCGAAATGGTTTCCAGAGAAGTCATTTCCGGCTCCTCTTTGCCCGCTTCATCAAAACCTTCCGGGATAGGAATTTGAATCTTTTCTTTCTTGGGCTTTTCCTGCTTGGAACTCTTTAACCGCTCCTCGATTTCCTTTCGAATTTGTTCCTTTTCCTTGCGGCTTTGCTCCAGTAAAATGTCCAAATACTTGAATTTGTTACATGCGGAAATAAACGCCTTGGGCGTCTTTTTTTCTCCCATTCCTACCACATCCATTCCGGATTCTCGCAGACGAGCCGCTAATCGGGTAAAGTCACTGTCACTGGTTACCAGGCAGAATCCATCCACATTGCCGGAGTATAGAATATCCATTGCATCAATGATCATGGCCGAATCCGTGGCATTCTTTCCCTGGGTATAGCCGTATTGCTGGATGGGCGTGATGGAATACTCTAATAGAATATTCTTCCATGCCCCAAAAGAAGGCTTGGTCCAGTCCCCGTAAATACGTTTGTAGGTGGCCACACCCTCATTCGAGATCTCATCCATAATAAATTTGATGTACTTTTCCGATATATTGTCCGCGTCGATTAACACGGCGAATTTGTTTTCACTTGCCATAAATCACCTTTCTATCTTTCTTTAATGGTTCCTTTTTGGTATGCGTCAATCAATAATTGTAGTTCTTCAATCTGTTTCTGCAAATCTTTGCCAATATCCGTATCCCGTACGGTCATTCGTTTATGAAGCATTTCTACGGTCCTGAGGGCGGGAGCGTGGAAGGTTTGACTTCCGTCCGGCTGCAGTGGAGAATAGGGCTTGTGCTCTGCCAACGCCATAAATCGTGAATTGAAAATAAAAGTGTATCCCGCAATTCCCGTATCCTTTTGGTATGCCTTGGACATCCCCCCGTCGATAATAAACAACAGCCCTTGCCCTCTCACCGGACTTGCACCATCCTTCACCTTCACCGGTACATGGCCATTTAAAATATGGGATTGATCGGATGTCAAGCCGAACTCTCGAAGAATTTTTTCACAAATATCTTTACGATCAATTAAATGATAATAAGGGACGGAGCGTTCCTTATGCACGGCTTTATCTTTGATGAAACATCTTTCAAAGGTGGTCATTTGGTCTTTCCCGAACAAGGGAGATTTCTTCCCCAACCAGAGATACCACATCAGGTCTCCGGAACGGCCAATCTCCTCGGACTCTTTTGGTGTAAAATAAGCTTTTCGAACTTGATCATCCAAATAATCCAAGTACGCTTTCCCCTTGGATGTAACGCCGTTGATGGTGCAGTCCTCAAACTCCCCATCCTCCGTCATGGGGATACAACCATGGTACAATAAATTTCCATTTACAATTTTGTACATGCCCCCGTGGCTGAACAAGAAACGTATATGCTTATGAAGTTTTTCACTTCGGAGGAAGGATGCCTCCAGGGTGTTCAACAACAACGTTTCCTCTGGTGTCAGCCCATAAGGGTCCTGGGGGTCAATGGTGGGAAAACACGAGTCCGTCAAGGGATACTCCACTCCTCGAACCATCACCGTGCCTTTTTCGAAATCCATCTTATCCAGTAGCAGCCTATCTTCCATGCCATATTCCGGATGGGCCTTAATTCGTTGCCCTTCTACCTTGAATTGACAAATGGCAATGGCCTTATGCATTTTCGCTGCCAGATCTTCCGCCACTGGGTCATATTGATTCCTCTCCAGAACATGAGGCCGGAAAGAATCGCAAGGGTCTTCTCGATAGGTTTCCTGGGCGAAAACAGCCAAGGGCCGTAAATTGATGCCATATCCGATTTCCAACATATCGAAATTGTTGTAACTGATATTCATGCGAATGACATTGGTAATGCATGCCCAATTACCGGTAGCCGCACCCATCCAAACGATGTCGTGGTTTCCCCACTGGAAATCCACATCATGAAAATCCATTAAGAAATCCATAATCCCATCGGGGTGGGAGCCCCTATCGTAAATATCCCCGATGATATGCAGCTGGTCCACGGCCAAACGGCTGATGGTATTGGTCATTCCGATAATGAAATCCGTAGCGGTGCCCGTCTCAATCAAGGTATTGATGATTTCACCATAGTAGTGGGCCTTGTTGGCTTCGTCTTCGGCATGGAGCAATTCATCCATGATATAATCCATGTCCTTCGGCATTCGTTTACGCACTTTTGACCGGGTATACTTGGTAGACACTGACTTTAAAATCTGCACCAGGTGAAAAATGTTGTATTTACACCACAATGCGTAATCTACATCGGTTTGACGTATCCTTTTGATTTCCGCTTCCGCATTATACACCAAGGCAGCCAAATGATCCCGCTCTTCCTTGGTTAGTTCCTCGCTGAAAACCTCTTCGATTTTTGACCGGATGACACCGGAAGCGCTTTTAATCATATGAATAAAAGCCTCGTGCTCTCCGTGCAAATCCGACAGGAAATACTCCGTTCCTTTGGGAAGTGCCAGGATTGCCCGGAGATTAATAATCTCCGCCAAGGCTTTTTTTCGATTGGGATAATCCTTTGATAGTAACCTCAAAAACTGTTCGTCAACCATATCCGCCCTCCCGAACCTTTCCATCAGTCCTCTACTCTTGTAATCACCGCACCCAGTCCAGTCAGTTTTTCCACTAAATTGGAATATCCTCTTTCAATATGATGGATTTCCGCAATGGTAGTGGTTCCCTCTGCCGCCAATGCGCTCAACACCAATGCCGCTCCCGCTCGCAAGTCCGTTGCCATCACCGTAGTCCCTAACAAGGACCTACCACCGTTAATGATGGCGGACTTACCCTCTGTTTGAATGTCAGCCCCCATTCGATTCATCTCCCGAACATGCATGAAACGATTCTCAAAAACCGTTTCCACCACCGCGGAGGCCCCTTTGATAGTGGTTAGCAATGCCATAAACTGTGGTTGCATATCCGTAGGAAACCCGGGATAAGGAAGGGTTTTTAAATCCGCCGGCACCAAGGGAAGAACGTCTGCCCGAACCACAATGGTTTCTTCGTCCTCGGTAACTTCTACTTCAGCTCCACACTCCTTGAGTTTTGCAATCAAGGGCTTCACATGACTTGGCAACGCATTCTTTATGGTAATATTCCCTCGCGTGATAGCGGCAGCTACCATAAACGTGCCCAGTTCTATCCGGTCCGGAATGACTTGATGAACCGCACCTTTTAAGTTCTCTACCCCTTCAATTTTTATGGTGTCCGTACCTGCTCCTTTAATACGTGCCCCCATCTTATTGAGGAAGTTGGCCAAATCCACGATTTCCGGTTCTTCAGCAACATTTTCAATAATGGTAATGCCTTCCCCCAACACGGCCGCCATCATGATATTCTCCGTGGCTCCTACACTGGGGAAATCCAAGTATATGGTGGTGCCGATTAATTTGGAAGAGCTGGCTTCCACAAAGTCATAGCCCTTCACCACATCTGCCCCCAAAGCCTCAAATCCCTTGAGATGAAGATCAATGGGCCTCTCTCCAATGGCACATCCCCCTGGTAAAGGCATTTTAGCGCGACCCGTTTTCGCCAGTAAAGGACCCATAATCAAGACGGAGGCCCGCATCTTGTTGACCAAATCAAGAGGCGCTTCACTGCTGAGTTTTTTGGCGGGTTCAATCACAACCCGATGATTGGGATAGTCTTCCCTCACAGTAGCCCCTATGCTGCGAAGCAGTTGACACATAACCTCCACATCCTTTAGATGAGGGACTTCCAAAATCTCACAGGTTTCTTCACTCAAAATAGCGGCGGCCATGATGGGCAACACCGCATTTTTTGAGCCACTGATCTCCACTTCTCCCACCAAAGGTCCGCTACTCTGAACAATATATTTGGCCAATGAATTCTTACCTCTAATTCTTACTTATTTTTTAAAAGACCTTTTAGTGAAGATAGGGCGTTCACCAGATTGGACAACGCGGCCATGGTGCTCTGATTTCCCTTAAAGCTGTTTGCAACAGAACCCAAAGCCCCCGACAAATCCGACACCGCCTCATTGACTTCCGTGGCACGGTTGGCCGTAATCTTAGTGACTACATTGGCATCATCTAAAATTTGATTGGTCTTCTTTACTGTCTGCAACAGATTCTTAAACAATACAATTAAGTATATCAGAAAGACAATGGCTCCTACTCCAATGAGAAACCATAGGATGTCTTTCAATGTGAGGGTGATTTCAAGTGACATAAGCATACCTCCATCCGGGGTAACAACGGCTACTCTCTTTCATTATCACTCACCCCACATGATAATTCAACCTCTTTTTTACCCTGATAAATCTCTAGAATTTCTGCAGAATAGACTTCTTTTGACTCATAAACCGGAAGTGGAGGTAGAATTTTTAATTCTTTACCCCCACCCTTTATGCCATGCACCAGCATGATATTCGGGGCTTGGTGGTGGAAGGGATGAACAAACCGGAGTGTTTTCGGCTCAATTCCATAAAATCTCATTTCCCACATCAAATCCGGTAGTCGTGCGGGACGGTGTACCACCACCAGATGGCCACGGGGTTTTAAGAGATAGCTGGCAGTTTTTATAAAATCCGACAACGTAGCGGACGTCTCATGCCGAGCTAGGTGCTTGGCTTCTCTTTTCACAGGAATTCCCGATCCCTTGGATACATAAGGGGGGTTGGAAATCACCAAATCCATGGTGCCTTCCCAAACTTCATGGCTTTTTTCAAAGTAGTCCTTTACATCTCCATGTAACATCTGAATTCTCTGGGTTAACCCATTGAGATCCATTGTTCTTAAAGCTCGGTTCCAGGCTTTTTCCTGCAGTTCAATGCCGTACAAATGAGAAATTTGGGTTTTATGGCTTAAAATCAGGGGGATGATTCCAGATCCCGTTCCCAAATCCATGGCGGTTTTCATGTGGCTGTCCGCTTTTCTCCCCTCGCCACTTGTCAATCGGGCCGCAAAATCTGCTGCAATCACCGCATCCACTCCGTAGCAAAATTCCAAAGGATGTTGAATGATTTTTAAATCACCAAATCCGATTTCATCTAGCCGTTCCTCTACCCCAATATTCATCCACTATTCCTTCATCAAATCCTTCAATTCAGGCACCAGCTCCGGGGGAACTTCATCCCCCAAATCTTTTTGTTTGCCCTTTTTCGAGGGCTTAGAAATACGTTGTATTTCATCTTTCCCATAAAAATGAATATCTGGGGACAATTTTTCCTCCCCTCTTTCATCCTTTTCGTTCAGTAACAGTCTGGCCCGTATCCGCTCTTCGAAAATATTCACATCCACTACCTGCGCCATTCCTTCTTTGGTTTTCACCCGTTCACCCGGTTCTGGCATCCCCTTGCGCAATTTCAAGTAGATATCATTTTCATACTTCAAACAGCACATTAGCCGGCCGCAAATTCCAGATATCTTGGTGGGATTTAAAGACAAATTCTGCACCTTTGCCATTTTAATAGAAACCGGTTCGAATTCGGATAACCAAGTGTGGCAACACAAACCCTTTCCGCAAGTACCGATTCCACCTAATAGCTTTGCCTCGTCTCGAACCCCAATTTGACGAAGTTCAATTCTCATTTTGAATACGGAAGCCAGGTCTTTCACCAAATCTCGGAAATCCACCCGACCATCGGAAGTGAAATAAAATATCACCTTGCTATTATCAAAGGTGTATTCCACATCAATCAGTTTCATCTCCAAATCATGTTTGTCTATTTTTTCCTGACATTGTATCATGGCCTTTTCTTTTTTTTCTTCATTCTGCTGATGCCTGGTTTGGTCCTCCTTGGTAGCCACACGTACTACCGGTTTCAGAGGAGGTACAATTTGAGAATCCTCTACCTCCACGATGCCTTTTACCACCGTTCCATATTCCAGCCCTCGTGCCGTTTCCACGATGACGTGGGTTCCATGTTCCACGGAGAATCCGTTGGGGTCAAAATAGTATATTTTGCCGGCATCCTTAAATTTAACGCCTGCTACTTTTGTCATTGATTATCCTCCCATTTCCAACAATAAATTCTTTAGGGCATACCCAAATCCGATATTCCCCTGTATGGCTTTTCGAGTACTTTCCACCTTGACCACCACGTCGGAGATAAACGCAAGAGAGGGCTCTCCCTTCTCGGTGTAATCCCGAAGCAGAATTTGGCATTCTTCTTCCAAATAGTCCAACAAGGCCAATGCTCTTTTTCGACCTTGCTCCTTGTCCTCCAAAATGGAAGCGAGCATCTCTCTTCTTTCGCGATAGGTTACTTTCTTTCCGATGCTGTCCATCAATCGCCGGGCCTGTTCTCTCTCTTCATTGGCGGGAAATGTCTCCCAATCTATGGTGATGGTTCGGCACCGGGAGCGAATGGTGGGTACCAGCCCATCGGCCCGCTCACAAAAGAGAAAAATCACAGCTCCGGGGCTTGGTTCTTCCAATGTTTTCAGCAGCCGATTTTGGGCCGTAAGGGTCATTCGGTCCCCTTCCATGATAAAGACCACGTTCCGATGCCCCACCGGCTTTGTCTTCAGAAATATCATGAATGGAACCACTTCCCGGTCTTGCAGAAAAGATCCTTCCGGTTGAACAAAACAAATGTCTTCGTGATTATCATGGTCAATCTTTTGACACATATTGCACTGCCCACATCCATATCCCGGTTTTACAGGGCATAGGATGGCCTTTGCCAAGGCCTTGGCCAATTCACGGTTCTCTCCCAACCGGGGAGTCTCTACCAAATAGGCATGTGCCACTTTTCCAAAAGACCACTGGTGGCATAATTCCTGTATTCTTTTTCCTCGAACCGGAATATCTTCTAATCGCATCACCGATTACCTCTTTGCCAATATGGGATCGATAATATCCTTTACATCTTCAAATACCCGTTCTTGCTCCCGGTTTCCATTAATTCGGTAAATCCGATTCGGGGACTGCTCCCAAAGCTGTATGTAACCTTCATATACCTTCTGATGAAAGGTTTCATCCAACTGCTCCAACCGATCTCGATCCTTGTGTTGTATTCGATTCATTCCGGTCTTTGGATCCACTAAGACTAAAAATGTAACATCCGGTAGGCAATCTTCCACCGCCAATTGATTCATCACGGTTACCGGTTGTCCTAATCCACGCGCATATCCTTGATATACCAAGCTGGAGTCCACAAAACGGTCGCATACCACCAACTGTCCCTGGGCCAAGGCCGGTCGAATGACTTCTGCCACATGTTGTGCCCGAGCCGCCGCATACAACATGGCTTCTGTTAAATCATCCATTTCCGGATGAGATTTATCCAAAACAAGATTTCGTATTTTTTCACCGATGGCGGTTCCACCCGGTTCTCTTGTTTGCAAAAAATCCACGCCCTGCTCTCGAAGATATTCACACAACAAGTTCATTTGCGTGGATTTCCCGGAGCCGTCCGGTCCTTCCATGGTGATGAATAGCCCTTTGTTCGATTTTCTCATGTTCCTCGCCTCTATTTTTTGCCAATTACTTGATCCATCAACTTGGTGAGAAGTAATATGGAGATATATACCAAGGGAACACATAGCACTGCCACAAATACGATTTTCAAAATCATCATGGCCAATCCCTCCTTCATTTTCCATT
>CALFUG010000220.1 GCA_937928455.1 uncultured Clostridia bacterium | reverse complement strand
CAAATTCCCCTTGTATCGGAATCCATGGTTTGGGGGTTTAATGAGTCCGGGAAAGACACTTCTATCGTTGCTACGGTGAGGCTCGACGAGGAAGAATTGTCAGAGGTAACGGACGGTAAAGCCATTACTGATTTTACCGATGAAGAGTTGGAGGCGATTTTGTGGAAGGAAGTGGATGTGATCAACCAAGAACTGCCGGTTTGGAAAAAAGTAAAGAGGCTGGTAGTGAAACGGGATGAGTTTGACAAAACCACAGGGAAGAAAATAAAAAGATACGTGGATGCCAACAAAGGGCAATAGTGTATACACAAAATCATGGTTTGAAACAAAGGATAGGGGCAAAAAATGGATAGATATCCCCAAGTGGAAATAAATGTGGCAAAGCTTCGCCATAACGTGGAGGAAATTGTGAAGTTGGGGAAAGACCGTGGAGTAGAAATCGCGGGTATTATCAAGGGTTTTACAGGCATACCGGAAGGGGTGAAAGCCTTCGAAGAGGGGGGGTGTACTCTGATTGGCTCTTCTCGATTAGAGCAGTTGGAAAGCGCTGGTCGAGCCGGATGTTCCCTGCCCCTCATGCTGATACGAATCCCCATGTTATCAGAAGTGGAGGAAGTGATTTCCTTGACGGATATGAGCTTGAACAGTGAGCGAGATGTGTTGAGAGCCCTAAACCGGGAAGCGGAACGACAAGGCAAAACCCACGGTATTATTCTGATGGCAGATTTGGGAGATTTAAGGGAAGGCTTCTGGGACAAAGACGAACTGGTGGATGTGGCGGAAGAAGTGGAAACCCAATGGAATCATCTGACATTAGAAGGGATTGGAACCAATGTGGGATGCTACGGTTCCGTCAGTGCAACGCCGGAAAAATTACAGGAGCTGGTAGATTTGGCCGAAAGAGTGGAGGAAAGAATTCAACGGAAGCTCCGTTATGTCTCCGGTGGGGCCACATCATCCATACCACGTTTAATGGAAGATAACATGCCGGAAGGAATCAATATGATTCGGGTAGGCGAAGGAATTATATTGGCCAAGGATCTTCGAGATTTATATGGGTATGATATGAGCTTTATGTATCAAGACGCGTTTACCCTGAGAGCGGAAGTCATTGAAGTGAAGGAAAAACCCACATATCCCCAAGGGAAGATTATGTTTGATGCTTTTGGTAACCAACCGGAATATGAAGACCGGGGTATCCGAAAACGGGCTTTATTGGGAATGGGCAAAGTGGACTATGCTTATCCGGAAAGTATTTTTCCACGTAAAAAAGGAGTGGAGGTGCTGGGAGCATCCAGCGACCATACTATTATCGATATTGAGGATTGCCAAGAACCGGTTCAAGTGGGAGATGTGTTGGAGTTTGATCTGTGCTATGCCAGTATTGTTTTTGTGACCAACTGCCCTAATGTTCGGATTGTGGTAAAAGACCAATAGACTTTTTCCATGACCCTCTGGGTTTTTAGGGTAGCGCATAAGAAATACAGATTATGAATGAAAAAGAACAAGTAAAAATAGAAAAGGCAGGCCCTGGTGGCCTGCCTTTTCCGGTGTAATTTTGTTCACAGTCATTCACTTCCCAAAGGAGTTGAGACCGGTGTTTTATGTAATAGTTTGAAGGAGAAAGGCATCACCGCATATAGAATGCCAAGCAGTACCAGCATACTCCCCAGTAGAAAGTTCATGGAAATGGTTTCCCCTAGGATTAATACACCTAACAGTGTGGCGACCATGGGCTGTACCGGTAAAAATAGAGAACCGGTTCCGGCATCCAGCAGCGATAGGCCCTTGTTCCAGGCATATAAAGCGCCTGCTGTGCACACGATTCCGATAAATAAAACCCAACCCACCACTTCAAAGGTGACTGCACTGAAGGAGAAACCTATCAGGGAGATTTCCACAAAGGCAGTGGGGATGGCTAAGGCCAAGCCCAGTGCCATGCTGTAGATGGTGACGGAAAGTGCATCGTACTTTAAGCAAACCTTTCTCATCATCAGTGATCCGAAACTCCAGGCAGTGACGGAGCCAAGATTGATGATGATTCCCAGAAAATCTCCGGAGGAAACCCCGCCGATTATTACAGCAGCCCCCAATACGGTAATGGCCACAGATAAAAGCTTTTTGCCGGTAAGGATCTCCCCCAACAGTGGAACAGCCAAAAGGACCATAATAATAGGGTTCATGGCATTCAGTAGCGAAGCCAGAGAAGCATCACAGAGACGCGTGCCTAATAGTTGCAAGGTAACCCCCAGATAATAGGCAATGGCACCCACTGCCACGATATATTTTCCATCCCCCTTTTGAATGGTGGCTTTTGGTATTTTTCGTGACAGGATAAGCAGAAGGGTTAAGCCTATGGCATATCTCAATGCCAATACCAGGGTGACCGGTAATACCTCCAGCACGATTTTTCCTGCTACATACAGACTTCCCCATGCACTGACGGCAAATATTACATATAGATACCCGGCATTTTTCCCTAAAGACATTTCCTATTCTCCTTTCCCATGAACCCCTTTTGTTGACTCATTATATCTCTTGGTGTATCATTAGTAAAACGACATATTAACATAGATAACATGAAAATTATTCATGTCAATTTTTTCTTAATTTGTTGAGAAGAAGGAAGGGGGCAGCCCTATGGATATTCGCAAGTGGGAGGTGTTTTTAAAGGCGGTAGATCTCCAAAGTCTGACACGAGCAGGGGAGGAACTGGGCTATACCCAGTCCGGAGTTTCTCACATGATGAAAAGCCTGGAAGATGAACTGGGATTTTCTCTTTTGATTCGAAAACATCAAGGGGTGTTCCCCACGAACCAGGGGGAGCAGATTCTCCCTATGGTCCGGGAATTGACCCGAATGAATGAAAAGTTAGAGCAGACAGTAAGTGGGATCAAAGGCATTCAGACTGGAACTTTAACCATTGGCTCCTTTTCCAGCATTTCTTTCCACTGGCTGCCGAGAGTGATGAAAAAGTTCCAAGTGGAGTACCCCGGAATAACATTGAAACTGATGGAGGGGGGTGTAGATGAAATGGAGGAGCTGATGGAAGGAGGAAAGGTGGACATGGCTTTCTTTTCCCGGCAACCTCATCACACCTTTGATTGGATTCCCCTGATGAAAGACCCTATGATGGCGGTGCTTCCCTTGGGCCATCCCCGGAGCGAAGAATCTCGTTT
>CALFUG010000219.1 GCA_937928455.1 uncultured Clostridia bacterium | reverse complement strand
ACTCAATGGGTGGGTGCCTTGGTTGTCATTCTAGGGCTTTTGTATTATAATCGTACCCAGAGAAAAGAGGCATTTCATGAGCTATAAAGTACGAATGAAAATGTTCGAAGGACCTTTTGACCTTTTGGTATATCTGATAGAAAATGCGGAAATGAGCATTTATGATATCGAGGTATCTCAGATAACCAAGCAGTACTTCGAGTATATTGATGAAATGGAAGAGCTGGATGTGACTGTAGCCACTGAGTTTATGGTCCTTGCAGCTACTTTGATTGAAATAAAAGCCAAGATGTTACTTCCTCGCTTTAATGAAGAAGGGGAACCGGTGATGGAGGAGGATCCCAGGAAGGAACTGGTAACCCGACTGCTGGAATACAAGAGATTTAAGAGAGCTTCGGAAATGTTGGCCACAGCGGAGGAGGAAAACCGCAGAATTTACCCCAAGCCCCAAGAGGACATATCTCAGTATGTGGAGCAACCGGAAGAATTTCTTTCCATGGATTTGAACCAGTTTATACAAGCTTTTCATTTGTTCCTATTAAAAAAGCAGAAGCTGGAAGAAATCCGCAGGGAATACCAGCGGGTGGAACGCGAAAGAATGACCATCGATCAAAGGGTCCGGTATATACAGGAATTGTTTCAAAGTGCCGGTATCACTTCGCTACCATTTGGCAAGCTGCTGGCAAAAAAGAATCGATATGACGCGGCGGTTACCTTTGCATCGATTTTGGAAATGATCAAGGAGAACCAGGTGGACGCGCATCAATCGAAACCTTTTGAGGAAATCATGGTTGAGAAGTTAAGTGATGAAGAACGGGAAAGAAGAATTGCCATAAATGAGGCCAGCAAGAAGATGATAGGAGAAATGGGTTCATGACAAGAAAGAGTATGAAAGCCGCCTTGGAGGCTATGATGTTTACCTGGGGAGAACCCTTGCCGGCAAAGATTGCGGCAGAAGTTTTCAATGAGGATTGGAAGGAAGTTTACCAATGTTTCCAAGAGCTGAAACAGGAGTATGAAGACCAGGAAAGAGGGCTTCGTGTGCGGGAAGTGGACAAGGCATTTCAGTTTGTTACGTCGCCCGACTATGCAGATTATATCGAACGACTTTGTACCCCGGTGAAGAAGAGAAAGCTGTCCCAATCTGCATTGGAAGTGCTGGCCATTATCGCTTATCGTCAGCCGGTCACCAAGGGAGAAATTGACTCCATTCGTGGCATTAAATCCGACCGTGTAATGGAGGGTTTGTTGAACAAGGAGTTGGTTCGGGAGGTGGGAAGAACCAACGGAATTGGTCGTCCCATTCTATACGGCACCACCGATGAATTTCTCAAGTACTTTGGATTTTCCAGTATCAAGGAGCTACCGGAAATTGATGATATTGAGTTAGCCATACATACCGAGGAGGGGGAAGCGCAGCCAGACCCTCGTCAAATTCGAATCGAAATGTCCTCTCTGGAAGAGGGAGAGAACGGAAACGATTAGCCATAGAGAAGAGCAAGGTGTAGGAGAAGGTATTATATGAAGAAAGGGTTTTCTCTGTTCGGTTGGTTTTTCTTGGCATTTATTTATTTTGAATTGCTGGTCCGAGCCTGGACGGTGCGACCGTTCTTTGGAATCGGACTTGTTTTCATCTTGCTGTTTTCTTTTTTGAGCGCCATATTGTTATATGCTATGATGCATCTCCTGCCTTTGAAAGCGAGAGGGGCTTTTGTTGGCAGTCTTTTATGGATAGCGGCGCTGTTTTCTGCGGGCCAAATGGTATACCATAGCTACTTTCGGACGTATTTTACGGTTTTCTCCATGACACAAGCAGGCGAGGTGGCCCACTTCTGGAGAGATATATTTTTGGAGATTTGGCATTGCATGCTACCCATAACCCTAATATTGGTAGTTCCCATTACCTATATGATTTTCTATAAGAAGGGGTATAAGGGATCTTCAGAAAAGGCGAACCTTCGACGCTTGCCCTGGTGGGGACTGAGTGCCGTGGTGTTGCTGGTGGCTGTTTTATTGGGGACCGGAGCCGGTCCCAACACGCCAAGAGATGCGTTATTTCGTACCAATGCCATTCAAGTGTCCATTCCCAATCTGGGAGTCGGGCCCGGGATGATATTAGATGCCGGACGGTTGATCTTTGGGTTTCATCCCAAGCTGGAAATGATAGAGGAGGATCCACAGTCAGAAGGGGAGGTGGACCCGTCTTATGATTATAATCGAATGGACATCGATTTTGCTGCCTTAATGGAAACCGATTCTCATGAAACACGACAGTGGTTGCACCAATACTTTAGCACCCAGATTCCTACGAAACAAAACGAGAAAACAGGGATTTTCAAAGGGAAAAATCTGGTGTTTGTATGTGCGGAAGGGTTCTCTTCATTGGCTGTGCACCAAAAATATACCCCCACATTGTATAAAATGG
>CALFUG010000218.1 GCA_937928455.1 uncultured Clostridia bacterium | reverse complement strand
TGATTCCATTAAAATCATCCAGGGAAATGACAGCAAAATCCTTAGTCCCTTTCAGCACTTCCCTCTCTTTAATCACATTGGACAGAGACGTACGATTGAATACGCGGGTCAAGTCGTCCTGAGCTTCCACCGGGTTTTTTAATGTGAGATACGTCATCACCAACGCCAGAGAAGCGGCAAAGCCGGTGAGTAATATTTCCGGATTCCATTTATTAATCAACACGGCAAAAAGAGTGAATACCATAAACGAAAGAACGGTGTAAAGTTGATCTCGCCGCAAAGCGCTCTGGTATTTGAACAGGGCTACTGCTGTCAGAAAGAAATATTGGAATAAGACCACATATAATAGCCATAATAATACGCCGCGATGATAGGATAAATCGGAGGCAAAGTAAAAGAAATGGCCGGTTAAGGGATTGGCCAACCATATTAATAATTCCAAACCGTAGGGCACCAAAGACCAAAGGATAATTTTTTTATGACGTGGTGTCATCAATTGGCTTAAATTCAACACAAAAAGATACAACAACACCGGCAAGGTGATTTGACAAAAATAGAATAATTGGTTTACTACCCAATTCACATAGAGGGGCACCGCATGAGGGTAGCTGATGGTGATAGCCCCTGCCACATCCAATAGGCATGCCATCAGGATAAAAATAATAAACACGCCAAAAAGCGCATTCTGAACATTGCGAAGCCGCTCTTCTCGAAAGAAGTGGACTCCGACTACTGTGGTAAGTATCACTCCGGCAATTTCATAACTAATGTTATATAACATGTTCTTGCCACCCTTACTCCCAAAAAACCTATATGTCATTTTATCACTTTAAACCGATTGTGACAATATTGACCCAAGAATAGAAGGCATAAGTTTTTTCAACAAAAAACCTCCGGGTTTCCGGAGGTTTTGATGATTCTTTTTCCGTAAGAATTAACGCTTGGAGAACTGGCTGGCTTTTCGCGCCTTCTTCAATCCGTATTTCTTTCTTTCCTTCATTCTGGGATCTCGAGTCAGGAACCCGGCATCCTTTAAAAGGGGTCGGTAGGTCTCTTTGTCTACGGCACAGAGGGCACGGGAAATCCCATGTCTCAGGGCTCCGGCTTGTCCGGTAAATCCGCCGCCATGTACGGTGGCAATCACATCGAACTTCCCTTCGCAACCTGCGATTTCAAAAGGTCTTCTCACTTCTCGTCGAACGATTTCCATTCCAAAAAACTCGTCCAAAGGTCTCTTGTTGACCGTAACATTTCCTTTTCCCGGGATTAATCTTACTCTAGCAACAGAACTCTTTCTTCTACCCGTTCCTTGATACTGCATCTTCGCCATTTCTTATTCCTCCCTTCCTTAAAATTTCCAGGTTTCAGGCTTCTGAGCTTTATGTGCATGCTCCGGTCCTGCATAAACCTTTAACTTCTTGTACATCTGACGTCCCAGTTTGCCATTGGGCATCATGCCCTTCACCGCATGTCGAATGATTTCTTCCGGCTTCTTAGCAATCAACTTTTCAAAGGTGATTTCTCTCAAGCCTCCGGGAAACCCGGTATGATGCTTGTAGATTTTTTCTTTTCTCTTTTTGCCGGTAACCTCTATCTTCTCTGCATTGATCACGATGACATAATCACCACAATCCATGTGAGGAGTATAGGTGGGCTTCTTCTTTCCTCGGAGCAGGGTGGCTACTTCCGAGGCCAGCCGTCCCAAGGTTTGTCCTTCCGCATCGATGACATACCAGTTTCTCTGGATGTCCGATGGCTTCGCAACATAACTTTTCATCCTATTTGATCCTTTCTGCCTACTAGGTTCCCTTTTACGGAAAATCCGCTTCGGCAATCCTGAAATGTTTCGGGCCACGGCCGGCTTGCCCAGCCTGCACCCTAAAGTCCAATTGGCGCATTTCTCCACATAAAGCCTCTTTTCAGGAGAACACGCTCATATAGAATATAATATTTGTACTCCCTTGTCAACGTTTTTATCTACTTCATGGACTCCTGTTTTACCTTGTGATCCACCACATGACGGCGGGACAATTCATCGGTTATCTCCGAAAGCGGGATTCCTTCCTCCACCATGAACACCATCAGGTGGTACAGCAAATCCGCCACTTCATACACCGCTTCTTCCCGTTGGCCCTTGGCCCCGGCAATGATCACCTCGGCACTTTCCTCCCCAATCTTTTTCAAAATTTTATCCAATCCCTTTTGGAACAAATAGGTGGTATAGCTTCCTTCCTTGGGTTCCTCTTTCCTACCGCGAATCAGTTGATAAAGGCCATCATAAGAGAAGGGGGCCAGCTCTGGGCTAATATATAAGGGCTGGAAGAAACAACTGTCCTCTCCCGTATGACAAGCCGGGCCTTTTTTCACCACTTCCACTACCAAAGCATCCCCATCGCAATCCAATGTGATAGACACAATCTGCTGGGTGTTGCCACTGGTTTCCCCTTTTCGCCACAATTCTTGACGAGAACGACTGTAAAAACAAGTTCTCCCTTCCTTCATGCTGATTTCCAAGCTTTCCACATTCATGTAGGCCAAGGTTAGCACTTTCTTCGTATAGTAATCCTGCACAATAGCCGGTATCAATCCCTTTTCATCAAATTTCAGTTCTCGTTTCGGTGAAACCCGCCTCATGGGAATTCCCTTTCCGGCTAAATAGTTTTTCAGCTCCATGATATCGATTTCCTTGTAATGAAACACACTGGCCGCCAACCCTGCATCCATGGCCGGGTGCTGAAACAATTGATAAAAATCTTCCTTGGATCCTGCCCCTCCGGAGGCAATAATGGGAACGGAAACCCGTTGGGCTATGGCCAACAGTAGATCCATATCAAAACCCTTCTTGACCCCGTCCGTATCGATGCTATTGATCACCAGTTCCCCGGCTCCCAGGGCCACACCCCGTTCTGCCCATTCCAAAGCATCCATGCCCGTATCTTGTTTCCCCGCTCCCGTAAATACGTGATATGCTTCTCCCACCTTTTTAACATCCATGGACAACACCACGCATTGATTGCCATATCGCTGGGCACCCTTATAAATCAATTCCGGGTCTTTAATGGCACCGCTGTTCACACTAACCTTGTCGGCGCCACACTTTAGTACCCGGTCGAAATCCTCCAATGTGTTGATTCCGCCCCCTACCGTGAGGGGGATGAATATTTGAGAGGCCACTTTTTTCAGCACCTCCGTAAATATGGAACGGTTTTCGATGCTGGCGGTGATGTCATAAAACACCAGCTCGTCCGCCCCTCTTTCGTTATAAAAACGGGCCATTTCCACCGGATCCGCCACGTCTTGTATCCCGTCAAAATTTATACCCTTCACCACTCGTCCGTCCCGCACATCCAAGCATGGAATGATTCGTTTTGTTATCATGTCTTCTCCTTTTGGCACTTTCTATCCATTTCCGGGCTCCACTTTCTCCACTATTGAGACAGTAAGGCCAGCGCTTCTTCCAATTTTATCTTTCCCGTGTATAAAGCTTTTCCCAATATGGCTCCATAGATTCCCATGTCCTGTAACTGCGTTAGCTCATGAAGATGGGTAATCCCACCGGAAGCCACGATGTTCAGGTCCTTCTTTACCAGTCTTTCATAGGCTTCCAAATTGGTTCCCTCTTCTTTTCCATCTTTGGAAATATCCGTATAAATCACGGTGGTTACACCCAACCCCATCAAATGGTGGATGAAGTCATCTCCTTGCCATGAAGAAAGCACCTGCCATCCCCGAATGGCCACCTGCCCATTTTTTACATCCACTCCCACCGCAATCCGAGGCCCATAGGTATGCACCGCTCGTTCCAGAAATTCGGGGTCCTCCACCGCCGCCGTGCCTAAAATAACACGATGCACACCATTATCCAAGTAGGCTTTGATTCGCTCCATATCACGAATACCACCGCCCACCTGAAGAAATAAGGGTACCGCTTCCAATATTTGACCTATGACCTCCAGATTGACCAGCTCCCCGTTCTTCGCTCCATCCAAATCCACCAGATGCAAATGAGTAGCCCCCTTGGAGGCAAACTCCTTGGCCACTTCCAACGGGCTATGATGATACACCGTCATTTGGTCATAATCTCCCTGGTACAAGCGCACCGCCTGTCCCTGCCTGATATCAATGGCGGGAAAACACTTCATATCGTTTCTCCTTTTGCCTGTCTGCTTCTATATATTCTCCTGCTATTCTCATGCTTCCATAATGGCTGCATCTTCAACGAGTACTGCTACTGCAAAAACGTTGCCTTCCAGTGATGGCCTTTTCTATTCGTTACTATGACTCCACAAACGCTTTCAGCAACCGCAGCCCGGTATCTCCACTTTTTTCCGGATGAAACTGGGTTCCTACCAAAGAACCTTTCCGTACCACACCTGTAATAGGAATTCCATAAGGGGACGTGGCCAAAATGTTCTCTTGGGCTGCCTGGGCATAATAACTATGCACATAATACACATAGTTTTCTTCCGTCATATACCGGAACAAGGGATCGTCCCGGGATATTTCCAGCTGATTCCAACCGATATGGGGAATCTTTAAGGTGCCTTCCCCAGCAGGGTCTGGCAAATCCGCGGGAATAGGCACTACCTTCCCCTCCAAGAATCCCAGGCCGGCATGACTTCCATACTCCAGACTCTCCTGAAAGAGCAACTGCATTCCCAAACAAATTCCCAACATGGGCTTCTCCCGGGATAATTCTTCCTTTAATAGTGGAACTAGCCCGGTCGCTTCCAACTTCTCCATGGCGTCTTCAAAGGCACCTACACCAGGCAATATAATCCCATCTGCCTTTCGAAGCATTTCTGGATCTCCGGTAATCCGACTTTCCACCCCCAAATAGGCCAAGGAAGAAGATAGGGAAAAAAGGTTCCCCACACCATAATCAATAATTCCAATCATCTATAACATTCCTTTCGTGGATGGGATTTGATCCGGCCCCTTGGGATCCATGGCAACGGCTTGGGATAATGCTCTTCCGAAAGACTTAAACATGGCCTCAATCACATGGTGGGAATTGCCTCCCGCCAACATCACAAAGTGAAGATTCATCGCCCCCTGCCTGGTGAATGCCAGCATAAATTCCTTCACCAGTTCTGTGTCAAAGGTTCCCACCTTCTCCGAGGGAATTTCCACCTGCATCCGCAAGTAACTGCGCCCGGACAAATCCAAGGCACACACCATCAGCACCTCATCCATGGGAAGGGTAAAAGATCCATATCGGGTAATTCCCCGCTTATCTCCCAATGCCTGGCAAAGGGCTTGCCCCAACACAATGCCCACATCTTCCACGGTGTGATGATCATCTACATGGTTGTCGCCTTGGCAACGGAGCGTGAGGTCAAATTTGCCATGGGCTGTAAACAGTTCCAACATGTGGTCTAAAAACCCACAGCCCGTTTGAATATCCCCTTTCCCTGTACCCTCCAGATTCAGGTCCAACCGAATCTCTGTTTCTTTTGTTTCTCGCTGAATTGTCACCGTTCTCATGATATTTCCTCCCATATCCGGATGGTAGCTCCTACGAGCTGCTGCATCTGGTTCTCTGTTCCTATGGTAATTCGTACCTGTTGTTCCAGTCTGGAACCGCCAAAGTATCGAATCAAAATACCTCGTTTTTTTAATTCCTGATGGTACCGTCGGGCTTCTATCTTCACCGGGTCCACCATGAGAAAGTTGGTTTGGGATGGCATCACCACAAACCCCATTTCTTGCAACTTCCCTTCCGTCCACCGACGCATCTCTATGATCTTCCGGACACATTCTTGAAAATAGGCATCGTCCTCTAATGCGGCCAAGGCGGCTTGTTGACTGAGTCGGTTGAGATTGTAGGGGTTAAAGCTATATTGAATCCGCTTTAAATCCTGAATCAACTCCCTATGCCCCATGGCAACCCCTACTCTGGCTCCCGCCAGATTTCGTGATTTTGAAAAGGTTTGCATCACCAACAGATTATCATACTGGGAGATAAGTGGCACGGCGCTCTCCCCGCCAAAATCCACATAGGCTTCATCTATTATCACCACACGTTGAGAATTTTGCTGCAAAATTCCCTGGATTTCCTTCCGGGAAAGACCTCTTCCAGTGGGTGCATTGGGATTGGCCAACACGATAGTGCCGGGTAGATTTTGATAGTCCCCAGGACGCACCCTCCAGTCTTCGGTGAGGGGGATGGTTCTTCCTTCCTTGGCAAACAAAGAAGCATAGACGGGATAAAAACCATACGTCACATCCGGGAAATAGAAGACTCCATGGTCCTGTTGAAAGGCCATGAAAGAGAAGGCCAACAGTTCATCGGAGCCATTGCCCACCATCACCTGTTCTTTCTCTAGTCCGAACCGGGAGGCCAAGGCTTTCACCAATTCCGTAGATTCCGGATCTGGGTATAACTCCAGTCCTTTCCCCACGGATCCGAAAACTCCGGGAGCCGGCGGAAATGGAGATTCATTGGTGTTTAATTTGATCCACTCCCCCTGCTGAGGCTGTTCTCCCGGGGTATATGGCGCCAGCTTATCCAGCTGCTGATTAAAGTACTTACTCATCCTGCCATTCCTTTTCAAAACGGATGGCCACACTTCGTCCGTGGGCCTCCAGCCCTTCGCTCTGGGCGAAAGTAACAATAGAATCCTTTACCTTTTCCAAAGCTTCCTTTGTATAATAAATGTAGTTGGTCCTCTTTTGAAAATCCTCTACCGAGAGAGGACTGCTAAACCGGGCGGTTCCGCCGGTGGGCAACACATGGTTGGTGCCGGCAAAATAATCCCCCAAGGCTTCCGGAACATGATGCCCCAAGAATACCGCTCCGGCGTTTCGTACCTTTTCCAACCAAAGGAAGGGATCTGCTACGGCCAGCTCCAAATGCTCCGGTGCGTACCGATTGCTCCACTCCATGGCTTGCTCCAAGGATTGGGTTATCACAATTTTCCCCTGGTTTTCCATGCTTTCCCGAGCCGTTTCTCCTCGCGGCAGCATGGCCATCTGATATTCCAGTTCCACTGTCACCGCCTCCGCCATATCCCCACTGGGAGTCAACAACACGGCGGCCGCTCTTACATCATGCTCCGCTTGACTTAACAAATCCGCAGCCACATGGGCCGGATTAGCTTGCTCATCGGCAATTATCAAAATTTCACTGGGACCCGCCACCATATCAATATCCACTTCCCCGAAAACCATTTTCTTGGCAGTGGCCACATAAATATTCCCGGGGCCGGTAATCTTATCCACCTTGGGAATACTCTGGGTCCCATAGGCTAATGCGGCAATGCCCTGGGCACCTCCCACCTTTATCACCTGAGTGACGCCGGCAATTTGGGCGGCCGCCAGAATCACCGGAGAAATATTACCATCTTTTCCCGGAGGGGTTATCATCACAATCTCCGACACACCAGCGATGGTGGCGGGGATGGCATTCATCAGAACACTGCTGGGGTAACTGGCCGTACCTCCCGGCACATAAATCCCCACTCGCTCCAGCGGGAGGGTCTTTTGTCCCAACAATACCCCTTCCTCTTTCTTCAGTTCATAGTCCTGCCGCTTTTGAAGCTGGTGAAACTCCCGAATATTGGCGGCGGCTTCTTCCATAATAGATAGAAGTTCGGGAGAAACCTGACTTTTTGCATGGACCATCTCCTCCGGGGACACCAAAAGGTGATCGATTGTCACCCCGTCCCACTTTTCCGTATATTCCCGCAGGGCCTGGTCGCCTCTTTCCTTTACCTGGGCTAAAACCTGACGGACTTCTTCCTCTATTTTTTCTATGCTCTGGCCACCCTCTTGTGCCGGCTCGGTGGCTCTTTGAAATACCACCTCATAGGAGGTATTGGTTGCATCGTAAATAGGTATCATCTTTTTTCTCCTCCCGCCTTTAGTTGATCCACCAACTCCGTTATGATTCGGTTCTGAAATTTAAAGGAGGACTTGTTGGCAATGAATCTAGCCGATATATCCTTGAACTCTTCCAGCACCTTCAAATTATTATCTCGAATGGTGTTTCCCGTTTCCACGATATCCACAATCACATCGGACAAACCCAATACGGGACCCAGCTCAATGCTGCCATTGAGTTTGATGATGTCGATATCCCGACTTTGTTCTCCGTAAAACCCTTTGGCGATGTTCACGTATTTGGTGGCAACTCGCAAGGTTCGGTCCGGCTGTTCCACATAATCGTTTTTCGCCGCAACCACCATTTTACACCTTCCGATTTGTAAATCCAAAAGCTCATACACATCCGGCTGATTCTCCAAAAGAATATCTTTTCCAACGATGCCCACGTCAGCGGCTTTGTGCTCCACGTAGATGGCCACATCGCTGGGTTTTACCAAAAGATAGCGGATTCCCCTCTCCGGATTTTCCAGAATCAATTTTCGGTTCTTCTCCCGGTATCCTTCACAACCGTACCCGGCATTCTCCAGCATTTGATATACTTGATCTCCCAACCTGCCCTTGGGCAGTGCGATATTTAACATTCTTGATTGCTCCCTCTATTTTCACCCCGTCCCGGGATTTTCTCATTTCATTTTTTTCTTTCCATCTAGCTTTTGTGGCATTTCCCCACTTTGATTTCTGATTGGATTGCCAGCTGGTTTTTGGGCCCCATCCGTAGAATGGAATCGTACAGTTTCCCGGGCCGGAAGTCCCTTGGGCGGCATCTTTCCTACCCACACCCGGAGTCCTTCCTTCTGCCAGTCCTGAACCTGCTTCATCACTTGGTTGATATCATCGGTCTCTTGATAAATCAGCATTCGGTCCAACATCCATTCCTTCTGATCCGATGACAGCCGATTGATTTCATTTAAGTAAATGGCAAATCCAATGGCTTCTACATCTTTGCCAAAGCGCTTCATAGCTAAGTCATATTGACCCCCCGCCAACACCGGTTTCGCCAGCTCCTTCACATACCCCTGAAAAACCAAACTGTTGTAATAGTCGATATCATTTACCATGGAAAAATCCACTTGGATATGTCCATTGCTTCCGCTGGCTTTTAAGATATGGAGCACTTCCTCCAGTTCCTCCAAGGATTGGAGCATCTCCTGGGATAAGGCCAACTGCCTGGCTTTCGCCAACACCTTCTTGGGCTCCCCGTACAGTTGAGGAACCGCCAACAGCAACTCCCTTTCCAGCCCCTGGATGCTGGCCTTGTCCGCCGTCTTCTCCAGCCCGCTGACACTTTTGTTGCGAATCAATCGGAGCAGCTTTAATTTAATATGCTCCGGTACCGAAAGTCCATTCAGAAAGTGAACCACATAATCCATGTGGGATACTTCCAATAAGTATTCCGGGCTGATGGCTTTCAGGCTTTTCATGGCCAAGGTTAAAACCTCCACCACTCCATACCGATCCACATCCCCGATAAACTCCAACCCCATTTGATGGATTTCCTTATAGGTGTGGTTTTCCTTGTTTTCCCGATACACATTCTCCAGATAATATAGCTTTTCGCTTTGTTCTCGGGTGGCCCGGGTGTTCTTTATGATACTTAATGTTACGTCCGGCTTTAAGGCCAATAGCCTTCCATCCAAGTCCGTGAAACTAATTACCTTGTCGCTCCCCAGAAAATCCTTGTTTTCCAAGTAAAGACTGTATTCTTCAAACCGTCCCATTTTGTATTTTCGATAACCCCATTGCTCATACAATCCCCTTAATTCCAAGGTGGCTCGCTCATCGGGTTGTAAATTGGCTCGTGGTGCTTTCATGTTTTCACTCCTGTCCATGTGGCTCACCGCAGTGCTTTCTTGCGGTGGTATTTTATCGCGTTAAAGCGATAACGTAGTATATTATACCACATCATTTTGCTTTGTAAATAAAAATCCGTGGTATAATCTTGCGGTTATTATGAAATTTCGACCCAACAGCCCCTTATTTCTGAATTTGAACCAAATGGAAGGTCTTTTTCCCCTTTTGGATCAATAATTGGCCCTCCGTCATGTCGGAAAGAGTAATCTGCCGCTTGGCATCCGTCACCTTTTCTCCCGCTAAAGTCAGGCCGCCCTGCTCAATGGTACGGAATCCCTCCCCTTTACTGGGGACCAATCCCAGTTGGTGAATCAAGGTCACCAATCCCATTCCTTCTCCTTCGAAGGAAGAAGCCGGCATCACCGTGGTAGGAATCTTACTCAAATCTCCTTCTCCACTGAAAGCGGCACGGGCACCCTCCTGGGCCTTTAGTGCTTCCTCTTCTCCATGAACCAACTTGGTTACTTCAAAAGCCAAAACTTCTTTGGCATGGTTAATTTCCTGATCCTGTAATGCGCTGAGCCGATTCACCTCCTCCATGGGAAGGAAGGTCAACATGCGAAGGCACATATTCACATCGGAATCCTCCACATTGCGCCAGTACTGGTAGAATTCATAGGGTGTGGTTCGTCTGGCATCCAGCCAGAGAGCTCCCTTTTGGGTTTTCCCCATCTTCTTGCCTTCGCTGGTGGTTAACAAGGCAAAGGTCATGCCGTACACTTGCTTTGACAACTCTCGTCGAGATAAGTCCACCCCTCCCAGAATATTGGACCACTGGTCATTACCGCCAAACTGCATTTTGCAATCAATATCTCTGGCCATCACCATAAAGTCATAGCTCTGCATCAACATATAGTTGAATTCCAGGAAGGAAAGACCTTTTTCCAGTCGCTGCTTGAAACATTCCGCCCGAAGCATGGCGTTGACGGAAAAGTGGCGGCCGATATCTCGAATAAATTCGATATAGTTTAATTCCTGAAGCCAGGTGATGTTATTAACGCAAATGGCTTTGCCCGGCTCCGGTTCTTTGTTGGCTTTCCCCTTCTTGCCAGGGCCATCCGTACCCAGATACTGATACTCTTCATCAAATTCCAGGAATTTATCAAAAAGACGTTTAAAGGCATTTCCGTTTTCAATTACCGTTTCTTTGGTCATCATTAGTCGCATGTCACTGCGACCGGAAGGGTCCCCGATAAGGCTGGTGCCGCCCCCAATAAGCACGATGGGGGTATGCCCGAATTTCTGCATATACATCATGATGATGACCTGCATAAAATGGCCCACATGAAGACAGTCTGCAGTAGGATCAAAGCCGATATAGAATCGAATCTTCTCCTTGCCCAAAAGCTCACGTATTTCCTCATCATGAGTGGTTTGCTCAATAAAGCCCCGCTCCTTCAGCACATCGTACACATTATCGTATTGGCTCACATTATCCGGTATATAGTTCATGATTTCTTCTCCTTCAAAACGTCTTTCTTCATTTATTATTTGGTGCCAAACAATCGGTCCCCTGCATCTCCCAATCCGGGAACAATGTAGGCATGCTCGTTCAGCTTTTCATCCTTGGCGGCGATAAATATATCCACATCAGGATGGGCTTTCTGTAACACCTCGATACCTTCCGGGGCCGCAATCAAGCACATGAAAATCACCTTTTTGCCTCCCTTGGCTTTGATGAAATCAATAGATGCGGCGGCAGAACCTCCCGTAGCCAGCATGGGATCTACCACAAAAACCTGTCTTTTATCAATATCACAAGGGAGCTTACAGTAGTATTCCACCGGTTCATGGGTTTCCGGATCCCGGTACAACCCCACGTGGCCCACTTTTGCATTGGGCACCATGGCCAACATACCATCTACCATACCCAGACCGGCTCGGAGGATGGGAACAATGGCAATGTCTTCTCCCGCCAGCATCTTTACCTTCGTGGCACATATGGGCGTTTCTATCTCCACATCCACCAAAGGAAGATTTCTCGTTGCTTCATAGGTCATCAACATGGCAATCTCTTTCACCAATTCCCGAAAATCCTTCACATTGGTGTCTGTCTTGCGAATCATCCCTGTCTTGTGTTGAATCAACGGATGGTCGAATACATATACTTTTCCCATAATAGTCCTCCCTCATTTCTCTCTTATGATAACTGTTCTATGATGAAAAGACCTCCCTCCCATGGGAGGCTTGCTTTTCCTCCCTACGATTACATTTGATTCAGCATATCGATACGTCGTTGGTGACGACCCCCTTCACAAGCGGCTTCCAACCAGGCGGTTAAAATAGCCTTAGCCACATCCGGGGTGGTGGTTCTTCCTCCCATGGCCAGTACGTTGGCATCGTTATGGCATCGGGCCATGCGGGCCATATACTCATTGGTGCATAATGCACATCGAATGCCTGCCACTTTATTGGCGGCAATAGAGACACCGATTCCAGTGCCGCACAGTACCACACCCAACTCCGCTTCTCCGTCTCGTACGGCTTCCGCACACCGTTTTCCAAATATGGGATAGTCCACCGAATCCTCACTATCGGTACCCAGGTCCAACACCTGATACCCCTTGCACTCCAGAAACGGAATCAATTCCTGTTTCAAACAAAAGCCGCCGTGGTCCGACGATATGGCTATTTTCATGGCTGCCTCCTCTTCCTGTTTATCATTGTTCCCCCTTATTTTTTCGTGCCTACTTTTTAGCGCCTACCTTCATTACTTTATATCCCGCGGATTTTAACATGCGGTTCATGACCGCGTAAGCCACTCCGTCATCAGATTCCAGGGCAGCGGCCAATATCAAGTCCACCCCCTGTCGGTCCAAATCTCGCAGCCGGGAGAAAAAATCATGAGCAACTTCCTTGGGGTCCACTTCCTGGAAAAAGAGAATGCCTACTTTTTTAGTCTTCCCATCTCCCCGGGGTTCTCTTTCCTTTTCCTGCCGAATCCGCGCCATCTCCGCCAACACCGCTTCTCCCGGACCTTCCAAAACAATCATCTCCGCCTGAGGCGCATAATGGCGATACTTCATTCCAGGAGAACGAGGTGCTTCTTCCGGGCCGGTTTCTTCTCCCCAGTGTACCTGCACTTCGTCCAACCCAAAGGCTTTCAACACCTCTTGAATACTTTTCACCGTAATGAAGCCGGGACGTAATACGGTCACCTTTCCCGGTACGGTTACATCCACTACCGTGGACTCAATGCCCACCATACAAGGTTCTCCATCCAGCAATACATCTATTTTTCCGGATAAATCTTCCCATACATCCTCCGCCCGGGTGGGAGAAGGTTTTCCGGAAAGATTGGCGCTGGGTGCCGCAATGGGACATCCCGCTTCTTCGATCAAGGCCAATGCCACCTCATGGTTGGGCATTCTCACAGCCACCGTATTCAGGCCCCCGGTCACTTCATCCGGTACCATATCCCTCTTTTTTACCACCAGGGTCAGAGGTCCGGGCCAAAATATCTGGATCAGGGCTTCCGTTACCGGGGTAATTTCATAGGTGAGTTTCTCCAAATCCAAGGGAGAGGAAATATGAAGAATCATGGGATTGTCCGAAGGACGTCCCTTGGCCTCGTATATCTTGCCAACGGCTTCCGGAGACAGGCCATCTGCCCCCAATCCGTATACTGTTTCGGTAGGAAAGGCCACCAGGCCTCCTTGGCGGATTACTTGTCCCGCCATACGTATATTCTCTTCTGTAGGTTGGTATCGTTTGGTTTCCATTAAAATTTCTTCATCTTCTCCGCCTGGTCATCGGTAATGAGTCCGTCGATAATCTCATCCAAATCTCCGTCCAGGAAATAGTCTAATTTATATAAGGTCATGCCGATACGATGATCCGACACCCTCCCCTGAGGGAAGTTATAGGTTCGAATGCGCTCCGAACGGTCTCCCGTTCCCACTTGACTCTTCCGGTTGGCCGACATCTCATCGGTTTGTTCCTGCAGTTTCATATCATATAGTCGGGCTTTCAACACCTTAAAAGCTTTGTCTTTATTCTTAATTTGGGATTTTTCATCCTGACAGGTCACCACCAAGCCGCTTGGAATGTGGGTCAAACGAACCGCCGAATCCGTAGTATTCACGGACTGACCCCCATTTCCCGAGGATCGATACACATCCACCCGCACATCATTGGGATCCAAATTCACTTCCACATCATCTACTTCCGGTAGTACCGCCACCGTAGCGGCAGAGGTGTGAATCCTTCCGGATGCTTCTGTTTCCGGTACCCGCTGTACTCGATGGGCACCGCTTTCATACTTCAGCCGGGAATAAGCTCCCTTTCCCTTAATCAGCATAACCGCTTCTTTGATGCCGCCCAATCCCGTGTCGTTGACATCCATCAACTCTGTTTTCCAGCCTTTTCGCTCGGCATACCGCATATACATTCGAAGGAGATCCGAACCGAACAGGGCCGCTTCCTCTCCCCCGGTACCTGCCCGGATTTCCAGAATGACATTCTTGTCATCATTGGGATCTTTGGGCAACAAAAGAACCCGAAGCTCTTCGTTCAGCTCTTCTATACGGCCATCCAGTTGGGTGATTTCCGTTTTGGCCATATCCCGCAGCTCTTCGTCGTTTTCTTCCAACATGGCCTTGGCTTCTGCCAACTCTTCTTTTACCTTTTTGTATTCCCGATACTTCTGAACCAGGGAATCCATCTCTCCCATTTCTTTCATGAGTTTTTGCCAAGTGGGCTGGTCCGAGATAATTTCCGGGTCCGACACCTTGGCGGATAACTCATCGTATTTTTCTAACGTGAATTCTAATTTATCAAACATCCTAATCAACTTTCTTTCTATTCCTAACAACTACTTGCTTCTAACATTTTATTATATCAAACCTAGGGGGATAAAGAACCCCGGTTCATAAAAAAACTGGAAAATGATTTCCAGTTTTTTGAATGTATGTTACTCCATGTTGTATTTGTTCTTAAACTTCTCAACACGGCCGCCCCTGTTGATGAATTTCTGTTGACCTGTAAAGAACGGATGGCAAGCCGAGCACACATCCAGTCTCAACTCTTCTTTCGTCGATTTGGTCACAAAAGAATTTCCACATGCGCAAGTAACTTTACATTCCTTATAATCGGGATGGATTCCTTCCTTCATGTTGTAGCCTCCTTTCCAGCTCAGGCCCTACTGAGCACAATCTCACTGCGCTATTTCTTCCACAGCCTATTTACTATATCATAACCCCTTATGATATGGCAAGTATTTTTCTTGAAACTTGTCAAGTCCATCTAGGACCATTATATCCTCTATTTTAGTGATGTTCAACAACTTTATGCAATTATTTTGCCCCTTTTATGGTATTTTCTCCAAATTATAGTTGACAACCCTCTTTTCCTGTGGTATTTTCTAGGTAAGTTCATAAGAAACCTATGACGAGGGAGTAACGTTGAAGCACGGTTTGACAGCGAGTTCGGGGTGGTGGAAGCCGAATAAACGTCCGTATCAACAAATGGGCCTCCGAGGGCAAAGCCAACGAAAGCAAAATTGCAATGATTCGGCTTTCTAGTAGCAGCGACGTGACGCAGGCGTTACATGCGAAGGGTGTGATGGCACTCTGCAGAGTGGGCGAAGGAAACTTCGTCAAACAAGGTGGTACCGCAGATTTATAATCTGTCCTTGAATTTCAAGGACAGATTTTTTTGATGGTACTTCCCGCAGAGACCCCTTTTCCAAGGAACCAATCAATGAAAAGGAGTGTAAACAAAATGAAAAACAACGAAAAGAATCAAGTGCCCCATCGAATCTATCTCACAGAGGACCAAATGCCCACCCAATGGTACAATCTGCGGGCGGACATGAAGGAAAAACCGGATCCCATGCTGAATCCAGCCACGGGAAAACCGGTGCAGCTGGACGATCTGTTGCCGGTATTTTGTAAGGAACTGGCCATGCAGGAGTTGGACAATGAAACCCCATACTTCGATATCCCGGAAGAAATCCTCAGCTTTTACAAAATGTATCGACCCTCTCCCCTGATTCGTGCCTACGAACTGGAGAAAGCACTAGATACGCCGGCTCGCATTTATTACAAATTCGAAGGAAATAACACCTCCGGAAGTCATAAGCTGAACTCCGCCGTAGCCCAGGCATATTATGCCAAACAGCAGGGTTTGACGGGACTGACCACGGAAACCGGTGCCGGCCAGTGGGGCACCGCCCTAGCAGAAGCTTGCTCCTTTTTCGGACTGCCCTTGACGGTATATATGGTGAAAGTATCTTACGAACAAAAGCCCTTCCGTAAATATGTAATGGAAACCTTCGATGCGGAAGTGATCGCCAGCCCCAGCAATACCACCCAGGTAGGTCAGAAAATCCTGGCGGAAAATCCCAATACGGGAGGCAGTCTGGGATGTGCCATTTCGGAAGCCATCGAAAAAGCCGTAACCACACCCAACACGCGATATGTGTTGGGCTCCGTACTAAATCAAGTCCTGCTGCATCAATCCATCGTCGGCCTGGAAAGCAAAATCGCCATGGAAACCATCGATGAGTATCCGGATTTGGTCATTGGATGTGCCGGAGGCGGCTCCAACCTGGGGGGCTTAATCGCACCTTTCATGCAGGACAAACTGCAAGGAAAGAAAAATCCCCGCATCATCGCCGTAGAACCGGCTTCCTGCCCTTCCATGACCCGGGGAAAATATGCCTATGACTTCTGCGACACCGGCAAAGTAACACCCTTGGCAAAAATGTATACCTTGGGAAGCGGCTTTATGCCTTCCCCCAACCATGCGGGAGGCCTTCGCTATCACGGCATGAGCCCTATATTATCCAAGTTGTATCACGATGGATATATGGAAGCCACCAGTGTGGAGCAAACCAAGGTTTTTGAAGCCGCCACCTTCTTTGCCCAAAAAGAAACCATTCTTCCGGCTCCGGAATCCGCCCATGCCATACGTACCGCCATGGACGAAGCCATCCGCTGCCGGGAAACGGGAGAAGCCAAGACCATCCTCTTTGGTCTGACGGGAACCGGATATTTCGACATGACAGCATACCATGCCTTTAAAGAAGGTCAAATGTCAGATTACATCCCCAGTGATGAAGATCTGGAACAACAATTCGC